>CAZTZL010000018.1:0-27670 GCA_964617625.1 uncultured bacterium | reverse complement strand
TTCAATCGTTCCCAAACTGAGTTTGGGAACGAGAGAAGAGCTAAGCATTTATTTGAGAGGCTCGAATGATTACATTTGATCCGGAAAAATGCAATGGATGCGGACTCTGCGTGGATATCTGCCATGAGCACTGTATGGTTCTGGAAAATAAAAAAGTTCATATCGAAACTAAATTTTGCAGCACCTGCACACAGTGTATTGCCATTTGTCCCCAGATGGCCCTTCGATGGGAAAATGTGGAGCCGGAGCCATTTCAAAATGACCTGCTGCCTTTATCCCAACAACTCTCTGAATTGTTCAAACAGAGAAGAACCATCCGGCATTTTAAGGAGGAGAAGCCGGACCGTCAGCTTCTGAGTGAGATTATCCATTTCGGTATTTATGCACCGACACACAGCCACGATTTCCGTGTTGTTGCGGTTGACGATCAGGATCGGCTGAATCAGATCGATCATGCGCTCTATTTGTTTAACAAGAAAATTTATCAGTATTTTTATCGTCAGAAAATTGTTTTGTTATTCGTTCAATGGATCGCTCCCTCGATGCGGAATGAATTTTTAAGAGCCAAGCCCAAACTGGAAGCCAGTTTAAAAGCGAGTAAGGGATATAGTTGCCTGCCTCCTGTGATGGTGTTTATTATCGGATTGAAAAGAATGCCGCTGTCCGTGGAAAGTGCCCAGTATATTCTATACAATATTGATTTGTATGCAAGGACAAAGGGCCTGGGCTGCAGAAATCTGGTCGGCAATCAAATGGCTTTTCACCGAAGCAGATCCGTTCGGAAATTGCTGAAACTTAAAAAGAATGAAAAGATATACGGGACTTTCGGGATCGGCATTCCTTCCAAAAAATTCAGGAACAAAGTGGAGGGCAGACGCTTCGATATTCATTGGAATGGATAATTAAAGGAGTGGTCAGAGTAGACAAGTGGCCTGAGTAAATAAAACACGACACCCCCCTTCTTTTCCCCCCTGCAGGGGGGAATGAAAACAAAGCACGTATGGAGAAGTTTGATTATGAAAAACTGGTTTGAGAATGATACTTTCTGGCAAATGATAGAACCTTTTTTATTTGACGAGGAACATCTCAAGGCTGCGCCGACGGAAGTAGAGCAGATCATTTCGCTTGTGAATCTGGAACCCGAATCTTCTGTTCTCGATCTCTGCTGCGGGACGGGACGGCATTCGCTGGAATTTGCCCGCAAAGGCCATTACGTAACCGGCGTGGACCGGACCCGACTCTATCTCGAAAAAGCGGAAAACCGGGCAAAGGAAGAAAAGCTCAATATCGAATTTATCCAGGAAGACATGCGAACTTATTCTGATCCGGATACTTTTAATCTTGCCGTGATGATGTTTACTTCGTTCGGATATTTCACGGAACCGGAAGAAAACAAACAGGTGTTGCGAAATGTTCACCGATCTCTTCAAACCAATGGCTTCTTCATCATAGAAGTGATGGGCAAAGAGGTGCTGGCCCGGATTTTCCAGGACCGGTGCTGGCGCGAAATCGACGGAACGTTTCTGTTGGAAGAAAGAAAAATGAGCAAAGACTGGCGGTTCATTAACAACCGCTGGATTATGTTTAAAGAAGGAAAAATCGAAGAATTTGAATTCAATTTGCGTATCTATTCTGCTATGGAACTGTCCGCTTTGCTCAGAGAATGCGGATTCTGTTCGGTTGGTATTTATGGGAACCTGCAGGGCGGGCCGTACGATGAATCTGCAGTCCGGCTTTTTGCTGTTGCCGGAAAATCGGGAGCCGGATAATGTTATTTTCCAAACAGTTTGCCTCTCAGCTTATTCATCCGTCGGGTTTTTTTGGCCGTTTCATGCTCCCCTGTATCTGGAATTTTGGGAATCGAATTCTGAACAATCTGGTATTTGAACAGCTCGATTTACAACCGAATGACAGGATTATTGAGATCGGATTTGGCGGCGGATATTTGTTGAGACGCATACGAGCTGAAATGAAACAGGGTCTGGTCGCTGGAGTGGACCTGTCGCCTTTGATGATTGCGCGTTTTAAAAGGCGGCGTCGTTTCTTTTTCAGAGAGGGTCATATATTTCTTGGAAGGGCACGTGCTGAAGCATTGCCATTTGCTTCGAAGCGTTTTACCAAAGTTTGCACAATCAATACCCTGTTTTTTTTAAAAGATGTACACCAGGTTCTTTTCGAAATGCATCGGGTACTCGCTGAAAATGGCACAGCTGTTGTCTGTTTTACAGATCGAGAAAGTTTGCAAAAACAATCATTTATCAGATACGGACTTCGTTTATTTGAATCCGAAGAAGTGCAGAAGATGTTGGAATCAGCCGGATTTAAGCATATCCGGATGATCCATGCCGAAGAGGGGAATCGAGGTTTTTATTGTGCAGTTGGTATAAAATAAATCAAGAGAAAAAAAGATCGTTTAATGAAATGCTCGATTTTTTTATTGCTTTTTAAAACTAAGTGATTATCTTTAAAAGTGATTTTCATTTATAAAAAGGGAGGGAAACACATGCTGAAACGATATTTTCCTGCCGTTTCGATTTTTATATTGTTCATTTTATTTCTTTCGTGTGCCGGGCCTTCGATGGTTTCGGTTCAGGTGCATAAACCGGCAGCGATTCATATGCCTGATGTCAAAAAAATAGCGGTGGTTGATTTTATTGGTGAAGACCGGTCAGGCAGTCAAATTGCTACGATGATCCAATCGATTTTAATGGGAACACAGTACTTTGAAATTATGGAACGGGATAAGCTGCAGCGGGTACTCGAAGAACAGAATCTGGCCATGGCCGGTGTTGTGGATGACGCGACTGCTGCGGAAGTCGGGAAACTGCTTGGTGTCGATGCCATGATTTTTGGCGAAGTCACGATGTATGATGTTGAGGATATTGAAGAAGAGAAGATGGTGAAGGAAAGAGTAGGGACCGGCAGGTATCAGACTGTTGAGAAAAAGGACAGAAAAACGGGTAAAGTCAAGAAAGTAAAAGAGGAAATCTACAAGGAAGTCATGGTGCCTAAAAAATACTGGGTAAGGAAGGGGAGCGTCGCAATCAATTTTCGAGTGGTCCAGGTGGAGACGGGAAGGCTGCTGGCAGCGCACAGCGATTCAAAGAGCTACGACAGCGAAAAGGAGAGGACATTTTTTCAAGCCATCACAGACACTCGGGAACTGAAACCCAAAGGTGAAATTCTCTCGGATCTTTCAAAAGAGATCTGTGAAAGTTTTGTCCGCATGATCGCACCCTATTATGTCACGGAGAAAAGAATCATCGAATCCGGTCCGGGAGAGATTGAGATCGGAGCAAAGTATGCCGAATCGGGTCTTTGGCCCGAAGCCATGGAATCCTGGAAACGGGCACTGGCAGAAACACCCCGGGAACCGGCTATATATTATAATATGGGACTTGTCCATGAAGTATCGGGTGATCTGGATCAGGCTGAGGAAATGTATTCTCGGGCTGTCAAGATGAAACAGAAAAAGCTCTATATGGAAGCGATTACGAGAATCAGAAATGCCAAGAAGGAGCAGGAAAAACTGGAGAAACAGATGATGGGGCGGGAGGAGTAATCGAGAATGATAGGTATTTTGGAATATAGTATATAGTATTTAGTATATAGTGTTTTGTATGCGGTGAGCAGTTTTCGAGCCTGGCTTCGGTCGAGCTTTTTTATTGTCCTGTTTGATTTCTCAGAAAAGTGTATACTCGCTATTTTCCATGATACGCTGGGATTCACCGTTTTCGAAGACCACAGAAACGTGATCGACGTGAATCTTGTTTTGTATTTGGGGGATATAAATCCGGTCGATGTGAACCACCTGATCCGGTGCGGAAAAATCGTCAGGCCCAACCGTGCCGCCGAAGTGATCGCTTCTGCCGAATGCAACATGCAGTCCCAGTTTTTCATCCAGGAGCATTTCTCCGCATGGCTGAATACCGAAATCTTTCAGCACTCCGAATCCGATTTCCGCGATATTTGCATAGGCGGGCTCTTTATTGATTCTGATTTTTTCTTTTGCGGAGTATTGCCCTTCGCTCAAAATTTCCACGGCGCGGTTGTTTTCAATCCGGTACAGCACAACCTCATTCTCAAACTGGACAGGAAGTATTCCCTTGGATTGACTTTTCTCCTCCAGCCTGCCCTCATTGGGAACGATATAGCATTCTCCGCTCGGCAGATTGCCCGCTGTGCCGGGTTCGGGAAGAAGGCCGCTCGAATTGTGCGCGGTTCGATTCCGCAAATCGAAGTAGGCTTTGTAGGTTTTTATATTCGCAGAAAACTGGATGTCCATTTCAACCGCTTTGTCCAGCAATTGTTTGATTGAATTTACCCGGTTGTGGATTTTTTGATAATCAAGCTTAAGGGCAGGGATCATTGCTTCTGAAAATCCCGGCATGGTGGCCGCGCGGAATCCGAATTTTTTCGCGAGCAGTTTCAGGGGCGCTGTTGCGGAAAATTCGGTCGGTGCGAGCAGGATTTGGTAGGTGGAAAGTTTTTGTTCAAGCAAATATTTTTCCGCTTTGGATTTGATGCGGTTGCTGTACAACGATTCGGAGAATTCCTGTGATGTGTATCCAAGCGGGGGCAGGTCGGCA
The DNA here is from genome assembly GCA_964617625.1 of uncultured bacterium. GTDB lineage: Bacteria > Zhuqueibacterota > QNDG01 > QNDG01 > DSAB01 > CAZTZL01. Next base: position 23,081 of record CAZTZL010000018.1, on the reverse strand, counting down.
TTGTTGCTGCGGATATTCGGGTAAAAGATAAGATCGCAATTTTCAATGGGAAGATTTATTCCGGGCTGACGAAGCTGTTTCACCCAATCGTGGGCCATTTTCCTGCGGTTTTTCCACGAAGGATTGTCCTGTTTCGAAGAATCCGGAATATCAATGAGGACGGCCAGAGACTTGTCTTCTCTTTTTGGCGAAAAGACAGTCCGGATCAATTGAATCAGATCCTTTTTTGAGAGTTCGCTCTTTGAAGTCATGTATTAAAAATCGCGAGTGATTACTCGATATCGATGGGAACATCTTCATCATGAAGCAAAGCCAGAATTGCCGCCTGAGGGACTACGAGATAAGTCTTGTTATCGTATTTTATTTCAACGGCTGCTTTTCTGAGGAAGATGGCATAATCCCCGACCTGTGTCTGCATGGGAAGGAAGCGGGTTTCTCTCTGCTGCATTTTCCAGGGTTCGTCGTCCAGATTGCCCGGCTCGGGAAGGGGAACACCCGGTCCGGTTGCCACAACTCTTCCGCTCTGAACGGATTCCTTGTCCATCACCGTTTTCGGAAGATACAAACCGACAGCAGTCCTTTCGTCTCCTTCATCGGGAACAATCAATACCCGATCTCCCAGTACGATCAGTTTCTTTTTCTCTTTGTTCATGCGTATCTGTGATGTATCTTCTATTAATTAAAATCAATATAGGAATAAAAAAGTTTGATGTCAAGAGAAGAGTATCGACCTGGAAATACAACAGTTCAATCATTTTTCGGAATATAAATTCCTTGATATAGATTATGAAAACACTTATCTTTATTTGAGTTCGTTACTGTAAAAGTCCGAGGTGATATGGTTCCTGTTCACAGCTATTCCGTAGAATCTCTGAGCCGCCGAAGGCTCTTCGTTCTTTTTATCATCTATCTTGTTTTCCTGCTGATGATTACTGTCAGCCCGTTCGAATTTTCAATCCGGCACCTGAAAATGCTGATGACCAGCGGAGAGCCGATCTTCCCGAATGCCCTGATTCATTTTCAAAACATGGATGTCTTTTTAAATATTCTTCTATTTCTGCCGTTCGGAGGATTCCTTGCTTTTTGGTATCGGACAAAGAGACTTGCTTCTGTCTGGAGATCTCTTTTTATTCCCGTTCTCTTAGGAGGGCTTTTAAGCACGTTTATTGAGATCGCACAGCTTTTTCTGGATCGGTCCACCAATTTTGTCGATGTGCTGTCCAATGTCAGCGGAACTGTTTTAGGTTATATCGGATTGTGGCATTGGCTGTGGGATCATTTTTTGTCCCGAATTGCAAAATGGATGGGCAAGCACCTGCTGGCGCGTTGGATCGTTATCTTTCTCTATCTGATCGGGTTGGCCGCTGTCATGGCCCTTCCTCTTCGGATGAATCATTTAAAAGATTGGGATGAAACCTACCCTCTGATTATCGGCAATGAAGCCACGCTGGATCGCCCCTGGGAAGGGAAAGTTGATCAGGTCGTTATATATGACCGTGTGCTGTCCGGTTCTGAAATACGGGAACTGTATCAATCGGGACCCGACGCTTCCAAAATTGAGGAAAGAAACCGTTTTGGCTCTATCAGTCAATATTATTTTGATGAAAGCGGGAAGGATACCATCCGTAATTTATCCGGAAATTCCGGCCAGTTGAATTTGATTGGCACTGGTTCAATGGGGCTCGGAAATGAAACGGGGATGCATTTGCAGAACGGATACTGTCTGAAGAGCATTCAGCCGGCGCAGGCATTAACGCATGCAATCCGAAATTCATCACAGTTTTCAGTGGAAGTGTGGCTTCAAACAGACCGTTTGAATCAGACCGGGCCGGCACGAATCGTATCCGTATCGAAAAATCCCGGGTTGCGGAATTTTACACTGGGACAGGAAGGAGAGGACATTCATTTCCGAGTGCGCACGCGGGCAGCCGGCTGGAACGGGTCATACATCAATTTAGTGTCCAAATCAGCACTTCGTGATACCAAAATACACCATCTTGTTGCCACGTTTCATTACGGTGTGGCAAAACTTTTTATTGATGGCGTCATTCAAAAAGATGTACTTCGAAGCAACTGGGATCATCTTCCTTTCCTGTTTATTCTGGGCCGGAATCCGGTCAGTAAAATCGCTTTCTGTTTCGCACTGTTTTTCCCGTTGAGCGCGCTTTTTTACGGCCTGTTTCGAAAGGGGAGAATAATATGGACAGCAGTTTCAATCACCATTCTTGTGTGTATTATTGAAACGATTTATGCTGTTTTCCTCGGGCAGCCTTTTTCCGTTTTTATTATTATCACTTGTATCATCGTAGCCGTATTGGGTGGATATACATTAAATTATTGGCAAAGATCTGGTACCCAATGATAATTAAGCAAACTTTCTATTGAGCTGTTATAAATTGATTCTATATTGTATTATATGGGTAATCATGAAATTCCAAATTCCAATTTACGAATAACAAATAAACTGCAAAAAACAATGTCCAAAATATCAAACAGAACATATCCAAAGATCATCGTGTTACTCGTTCACCGAAGCCGGTCTGTCTTGTTTTGTAAAGGTAAAAAACCGACCACTGTTTGGACCTTTGGATTTTCGTAATTAGGATTTGTTTGTTATTTTCCGCCTAAGGCGGATCCGCTTATGGCTGAGGTTTTTGAAATTTGGATTTTTTTTAAAAATTTCAGGGGGTTCAAATGAAAATGAAGTTATTTAAAACAGTATTGATTTGTCTTTTTTTGGTGATGGTCACAGGATGTTATCAGGCAAATTATCTGATCAGAGTGCAGCCCGACGGCAGCGGGACAGTTGAAGAAACATTTGTGATATCCAAAACCATCCTGCAGAAAACCGGGCAGGTGACAGCGCAGATGATGTCTGACCATCCCGAAGAACCGCAAAACGAGATTCAGAATTTTAAATGGAATCTTTTTGACGAGGATAAATTGAAACGGAGTGCCGGCCAGATGGGTGAGGGGGTGAGTTATGTTTCCGGAGAGCCTGTCAGCCGGGATGATTTTGAGGGGTACAAAGCGGCTTATCGGTTTTCGGATATTGGCAATCTCATCCTCAGTCAAAATCCGGGTGGACATGTGCCGTCTGCTGTACTCGCGGCCTTGAATCGGCGGGAAAACCGGGAAGGGCAGTTCCGGTTTCGATTCGAGAAGGGGAATCCGTCCAAATTATTTGTCCAACAAAAAATGGTGAAGTTTGAAAATGGGGAGGCCGGTGATGAGGAGGATCGTGAGATTCCTCCGGACGAGGAAAGCCGGGAAAAAGCAATGACGTGGCTGAAAGAGATTTTCGATCCGATGCGGGTAACAATCGAAATTGAAGTGCCCAAAAAGATCGTTCAGACCAATGCCGTCTACCGGAAGGATAAGCGCATCACGCTGATGGATGTCCGGTTTGAGGGGTTGAGCGAATCCCCGAAATTGTTAAACAAGCTTATCGATTCCCCGAACCAGAGCTATATGGATGTACTTGAAATAGCCCGGGAATTGCCCGGCAACCGGATGGATCAAAACAAAGAAATTGTTGTGGAGTTTCGATAAGCAAGTGCTGGTTTTATTAGTTTGTTTATAAGAGCATTGCAAATAACCGGCGCCCCAGAACTGTAATGCCGATTAGAAAAACAACGCCAATAATTTAGCAGACGGTGCGTAATTTTCATCGTACGCGCCGGCTGCAAGAATTTAGTTTAACAAGTTACTGCCGAACAGCAATCTTACGTTTATTACTAAAGCCCAAAACCGCATAAATGCTGCTTTGAAAACGGCGTCCGGTTGATTTGCTGGTTATACCGCTTTCTTTCATATGATTATAATTTAGTTCCCTTCATTTTTTATTTCGTTATTTGCGATACATTACTGGAATCATCTGTTATTTCTATATTCCATCACGAAGGTAATGAAATCTGTCGCCCTCATCATCTGGATATTCCACCGGAACCTGATGCGTCTGTAGGACTGCGGCACAATTTGGGTATTCCTCAGGTATATAATTGCCTTGCATCAAATAAACAGCTTTCGGCGAAAGCTGATTGAGCATGTAGAGATAAGATTCATAGGTGAAACTGATGTGACCGGTAACAGGGAGAATAGTAATATCAATGGGTCCATAAGGATTAAGAAAATCGATTTGCTTTCGATATTCCTCTGTCTGCGAATCTTTGTTGCAGCCATGATATCCGGCATAGAAAATTTTCAAGTTGTCCGTTTCTACGAGATAACCAACTCCGCCTTGCATCGCAGGAATTGTATGTATTATGATGCCGTCAACGGAGAAACTTTGATTGAGTTCGGCAAGGTAATAAGAAGGGACAGTACCCTGGGAAGCGAGCTTACCCTCTGCCTTATAGGAAATCACTATATTAATGTCTGGCATTCGCTTAGCCAGTTCGAAAATATCCAACCTGTAGCGTTCCCATTCAGGTTTTGTAATCAACACGGAGATCTTCTGACCGGCCAGTTCGCTGGGGTTAAGGTGTCCGTTGGCTAAACCGGCCTCCTGCGATTCATCAATCCCCGGCGGATCAATGAGGAGAAGATGATCTTTTGTTTTAACAGCATATCCGGCACCAGCGAAGCCACCCAGATACCAAAGATATGCTTCTCCATCCTTAAGCGTTTCGCAAAGTTGCGGCGCTTTATCGTAATTGCATTCGACTATGGCATCCTTCTTTGCACCTTCGGTGATCAATACATCAACCACGCTACGATAGCCGTGCTTAGCAGCATAATAAAGTGCGGTACGGTTATGTCTGTCTAAAGCGTCTATATCAACGTTATGCTCTAGGAGGGATCGCACCAGATCTGCAGCGTTGTGAAGCGCTGCCAAGTGTATTTCAATACGCCCGGATGGATCTTTCAGGTTTAGTTTTGCATTACGTTCTACAAGCAGCTTTGCCGTTTCTTTTTGATTATTCTTTATAGCACGGTGGAGAATGGAAATAGCCCCTTTTGCACAGAGGTTAATATCAGCTCCGTTATCTATCAACAACCGGGTCACCTCCAGGTTACCCCGATCAGCGGCAGACCATTCCAGGGGTGTTTCACCACGGTTTCCTTGAGCGTTGACATCTGCCCCTTCAGCAATGAGGTGTCTAATGAGATTGATATCCTGGCCAAATACGCCCATGGCATTGTGTAACGGGGTGTGATTCCAATTATCCCTGGCATTTACATTGGCGCCTTTGTCGATTAGTAAATTCGTAATAGCAACTTGATTTTTGAGGCATGCAATGTGTAATGGTGTGCTGCCATCATTGTCTTTCGACTCCAATAGGTTTGGATCGACCTCAAGGAGCGCCTTGACCTTATTCAAGTCGCCGGCATAAACAGCGTCGTGTATTTCTCCCGCATGCATACCAACTGCTGCAAGCATCGTTGTTAAACTGACAACACTTAGTAACTTTGTTAAATAATTCATGCTGAACTCCTTTAAAAGTGTAAGCGGTATAACCTAGTATTATACGGCCTATATGCTTTTTTGAAAAGCATCTATATATAGATAAATGTATCTATATTTATAAACTATATACATTGTATATGCTTTTTCACTATTTATCCAGGTCTTCTTTTGTGACAATACGATCCTCAAGATCCAGTTCAAAAATGGTGCTCAGCGGCAATTCCCATAATTTGTGAACCGGATTCCATCGGCCGCCCGCAGATTTAACGGTTTGTCTGATATCTGACTCATGATAGTGCACTTGAATACCTGCTGTAAAATCCGGGAAAAAGCGTTGATAGGTCTCAGGTTTCCAGTAAGATTTTTCTATAGTAAGTTCCACAGTTTTGATGCGCTGTTTTCGTATTGGATCATATCGATAACGGACGCAGATTAGCCTCTCGCCATATTGATTGAAAAGCTTTTTTGTCCCTTGCTGACTCCGCTTGAGTACAAGTCGAACACCTGGCAACTCGTTTGATTTGAGAATAGATTTTGATATCATACAGGATTCCTGATATCGGTTTAAGTAAAATACAAAAAAACCCATCCTCATTCAAAGAAGCCGATGCTTGAGTTGCCGTATCATTTTGGATTGAAAACAGTAAAGGTAAAATGAATTAACATAAAATAATGGAAAAAGTCAAGCGAATTTTCGAGGTTTTCGTGGGAATTTGGAAGAATCTCATTGCATTTGTACAATTGTTCAGAGGATCAGGTATTGGATGTAAGACGTCCGCCTTTTAAAATCCTGACGGATTAAATCGCGATACAAAAAAAGTTTGCAGTTGAGCTGGATGCCCGCTATTTTTTATTCTCTAAATGGAAGTACGCTCATGATCTAAGACAAAGCCAAAGTCATAGCGCTCTGGCCGGTTCTTAAAGGAGTTGGTTTTTCCGGACCTGATTCGAAACACATTATTGAAGCTCTGCCAGAATTGCCTTCACAATCGGAAGAAAATCCTTTCTCACGCGATGCCCACCCGGATGCATGATTTGTTTGGTTAAAGTTTCATCCAATTCAGGGCACAAATCATTTTTATCCTTTTTACCATAAAAACAAAGCATTCTTTTTCCTCCGAGTTTTTCCAACTCTGGCTGAATGGGCAAATCATCATCACAGGAAGACAGGCCGATCCAATTTGTCAGGTGAAATTGAAATGACGCTGTTTTTCCCAAACCAATATAAGCAATCAGGTCAACTTTATCTTGCAATGTTTTTGGCAACAGATTGAAAACAAATGGCAGGACATCAGCACCAAAGGAATAACCAATGAGTATAATCTTGTCATTATTTGATGTCGCTAAATAATATTGTAAAATTCGCTCAACATCTTTGGCCGTTTCCTGAGGTGTTCTTTTTTTCCAAAAGTAATGCAATGAATTGAGTACAACAGTCTGGATACCGTTTTCTGCTAAGCCATTGCTGATTCCCCTGTCTGTTTCACCATAACCTCCATCTCCTGTCAATAATAACGCGAGGTACTCCTTTTTAATTCCGGATGCCGGTCGTTCAACTATCGGTAAATCGCTTAAAGATATAACAGATACCTGAGGTGTTTTATTGGATTTCTCTGCAATTTTTGTAAAGACTTCTTTAAATTGGGGCATCCAATTCGCCTGAACTGAAAATGCCAAGTTAAAGATATATAAAGGAAAGAAAAGAATTAGCCAATTCATTTGTATTTTTTTACAATTTAACAGACATCCAATCATGATTCAATTAAAATAAAATTTTTCATAATTTAATTTGTATATGTTTTATTTCGTTTCGAATGGAGGAAAAGGTCATACCTGTTTTGCCGATTGCATATAGCCCTATTATCCAGAGTGGAACTGTAAGAATAAAAAAGACTACCAATGAGAAACCCGTGGCAACTGTTTTATCCACATTAAAGAGTGACAGACCAACGATAGTAAAAAATTGATAAGTTCCCACATTTGAAGGCGCATTTGGAATAGCAGTGCCTAAATGTAGAATGAGAAACACAACTGTCCCTGCGAATATCGACAAGTGGATTCCATAAGCCCGCATGACTAACCAATAGGAAATCAATTGGAAAATCCATATTCCGGATGACACGAAAAATGACAAATAAAAATGTTTTGATAAGCCGATATCTTTTATACCAATAGCCAATCGTGCGATGGTGGCCGAGATAAGTCGTATTGGTTTCCATCGGACAGCAGGTTGAGAGATGTCCTCTGTGCTGATTTTTTTCCCCTTACGAAAGATCACATAAACTATAATAATAGTCAGGACAATAATAATTACACCGAGTGCTTCTTCTGCTTCCAGTAGTTTTTCGGGCAGTGGGAAGAATATCGCAGCTAATCCGATTGCCAGAGCAAGCCAGATACCGTCAAAAAAACGTTCCATCACCAGTGATGGCACAACAAGAATAAATTTAACCGACATCCAGCGCGAAACAAGGTACATTCGTACCACCTCTCCAACACGCAAGGGCAAAATTTCGTTAGTAAAAAGTCCGGCATAGATTGCCTGCGTAGTCTTTATGACCGAGATTGAGCCCTGAGGATGGAGTAATAGTTTCCAGCGCATTCCTTGTGAAGCATAACTCAAGATATCAAATACCACAGCCAATGGAATTAACCACCAGTTAATATCCTTCATTGTCTTCAGAACTTGATTAAAGTGAAGATCGTGAAAAATCCATACGAGACAAGCAATCGCAATTACGTACCCAATTACACGATGAATGTGCCGTTGTTTTTTGGTTCCTGCTATTATATTTAAATGATTATCCAAATTTGGTCACCCATAAACTATAATTCTGAAATTGTGTTGATTGCCATCGCGTGTCTCGGGAGATCAACGACGTTTTGATAGATCACATAACGTGGTTCCCAAGATGTGGCAAATTTTGCTTTATACGCTCGTAATCCTTTAAAACTGAATAAAAAATTCATGTGCTGAAAGAAATAATGAATCGCTCTTTCTTCCAATGAAGGTTCTTCGCTGTTCTGAAAACCGGACATCGGAGCCATACCAAAATTGAATGTTTGGAATCCCTGCTCGCGTAAATGAAGAATGAGTTTAACGAAAATGTAATCCATGATTCCATGCGGTGCATGAGATCGTCTGCGCATGAGATCGATTGTGGACTCTCCTTTTTTACAGGAGGGGATAAGGTTGACAAAACCCTGTACCTCTTCAGACTGATCAATAGCTGCCATAATCGGAGTCGATCTTACATAATCAGATTCGAACTTGCCCAAGGTAAAGCTTCGTTCACGTTTGCCTTCTATTTGTAACCATTCATCAGATACCTGTTTAACCTGCTCGAACACTTTTTCTGGGATTGGCGGTCGGTAGTACTCAATACGGATGCCTTCCGCTTCCATTTTATTGATTGTATGTCGAAATTCTTTACCTTCTTTACCTGCCAGAGTAAATTTTGTTAAATCTACTATTGCATCGTCACCAATTTTCAATTTTTTAAAACCAAGTTTTTCGTAAATTGGAATAAAATCAGGAAGTGTTTGATGGAAAGCAATTCCCCAGTCGTTTTCTTTGCACATGGTCATAAAATCCCGGATCATTTGCTCAATTTCATCTTCGATACCGACCGGGTCTGCCAGTACAACCGCAAAATGATTTCCGACACGATATGCTAAAAACGTGTTTTGAGAAGCAGAAAAAAAGAAGGATTTATCTGGCCATAATTTAAAATAATCCATGGCATGTCGACCGTATTTCTCAACTATTGCCTTTGCCTTTTCTCGTTCCTGTGGATAAATACGCAAGACATAATTAACTGGCCGATAGAGAGTAGATATTGCATAGGCGATGGCTATGATACTTATCAGATACATGGAATTTAAAAACCAGTGTGCATAACGTGTGTACGGAATCAGATTGGGATCACCAATAAAGGAAAGATATCGGAATGTTTCGCTAATAGATTCTCCGAGATGAAAATTAATACCAAAGTCGTTTCGATCTAAAAGCCAGAACCCTAGAGTTCCGTATGCAATTGTCACTGTTAATGCGATGGTAAATCGTAACGCTCCTAGTCTTATGTCGGGGATACTACTTTTAACCGTGAAATATTTTCCGGTGAGAATAAGGACAATTAACAAAATGACGGACAGAATCGCATCCTCGTAATCCAGGCCCTTGGTTATGTGAAACACTATAGAAAGACAGGAAAGAATGAGAATGAGATCATAGGCCCTTTTCTTGCGTTTAAAAATATTGATTGAAGATATGACCAAAACAAAACCGATTAATATAGTAAAAAAACGGGAGATATGTAAAAACTCCAGAGGAAATATTTTTGTGAGTATTTCCACCCGTTCAGGCAAGCTTGGTCCAATCACAGAATATAAATTCATCAAACCACTGCCCAGAGTCAGGAGTGTGACCAGCCAAATCATGTAGCTTCTTTTTTGCATAATTGTTGCCTCTTAATGTGCTTTTTTACCCTGCTAGTTTACCTATTTTATTTGTAAGATGTCTTATAAATATACGGGATGTCCAAAACCCGTCGACTATCATTCCAATGGCAGTGAAAAATTTTGAAATATATCAACGATATCTTATCAAAAGTCCATAAGCTTTTCTCTTAATTTTTACTCATAATATAGCATTATGATATACCAACCTCTTAAAAGATTTTGTTGCTTTAAAAAGAAACAAAGTTTCTATTACTTAAAAATATAATGGTCCTTTTTGATAACCGTTTATCAAGTGGCCTGTAAACCCACTATTTTTATTCTGCAACCGAATTCAAGCAATCGCTTTCATTCGAGAAATCTGTTTTCAGGATGCGGTACCGGTCTCGGATGCGAGTGGTAAAATTCGTTAAAATTAAATTAAAAAAATGAAGAAAGTCAAGAAGATTTTCGAGGCTTTCGTGGAAATTTGAAAGAATCTCATTGCATTTGTACAATTGTTCAGAGAATCAGGTATTGGATGTAAGACGTCCGCCTTTTAAAATCCTGACGGATTAAATCACGCTACAAAAAAAGTTTGCAGGTGAGCTGGATGCCCGCTATTATTTATTCTCCAAATAAAACGACTAGGTGTTCAACACCTTGCCGAGCAAAAAAATACGATTAAAAGGTGGGCACTATTGTTTATTTCTGTCGCTTTTGTTTTCGTTGGAATGCCCGAATCATTCCCAAAATAAAATTCATCCGAGGGACTTTCTTCATGTATCCCCGATATGCTTCTCCAAATTTCTCAATGCATCTTTTTTCTTCATCGTAGGTATCTGAATAGGTGATTATCGCTGCAATCAAACCGGGAATGATAACCAGCCAGTGAAGCGTAATCAATGGCAGCGCGATATTGATCAGGACACCAGCAAGATACTGCGGGTGACGCACGATTCCGTAAATACCGCTGTCGACCAGTACCGTGGTGTGCATATATCCACGCCCCGTTACTTTCCCTTTTCTGCGAAATGTAAATATAGGCAGCCAGCCGAAAACCGCCGAAATCCACAAAACAATCCATCCGGCATTGATCCGCGCGGCGCTACTCTTTGGATTGTAAAGAACAATCGCGAGTATAATTTGGCCGATGGCTGTGATTGTCAAAATAGAGCCCATGATCATTGATTTTGTGTGTTTCATTTTTCAACTCCAAGAAGATGGAGGTGTGGGATGGATTGCATGTCAATCCCACAACAATTGGTTATTTATTTAATCAAAATCATCTTCTTCAGTTGGCTGAAGTCTCCCGCTTTGATCCGGTAGAAATAGACTCCGGAAGGCAGATCCTCGGCGTTCACTCGGATTGTATGTGTTCCTGCGGGTACAGCTTTGCTGGCCCAGGATTTGACTTCCTGGCCGGATGTATTGTACACTTTTAACTGAATCGAGGACCGGATCGGTATTGCATAATCGATGTCAGTGTATGCATTGAACGGATTGGGATAATTTTGTAACAATGAGAATGTTTTAATGAATGTATGTTGTTGATTTTGTACGGAGGCCTGACCTTGAACAGGTGAAGAATTGCTGAAATAAATCCAATGCAATGTCGTGTCGGAATTGGGTATGGTAAATGTACGATCCGCTCCTTCTTCCCATCCATTCGGTTCAATAAAGAATTTGTATTTTTGATCATTTCCGGTCAGTGATTTTGGAAAAAAAACAGCTCCTGAAAACAGATGGTATCCGGATCGGGTTTGATCCTCCAGTTCGCGCTGCAGGGTTACTTTTGTTTCATCCCAGCTCAGAGGTCCTGTTTCGTTCAGCGGATCACCCCGAACGCCAACGATCAGATTCTCTTTACCGGGAAGATATCCTTTGAGAATACCATCTTCGGTATACATGTAAACGCGGAACCACACGGCGATTCGATCGATTTCAGGCTGCCATAATCTCCAGTCATAGGATTTTTGTTCTCCCAAGCCGTTGAAAAAATGAAGCGGCAGTGTTGTGTCTCCTGTTACGGTTAATAACATATCTCCGGTCTGATTGGTGTTGGTATTTCCCACTTCCCAGCCGTTGGTGCCCCAGCGGAACATTTCCTCGGACCAAAATTTGAATTGAAGTTGTGTCTGAACGGTCGCGAAAAAAGTGGCGGTAAAATAATCTCCTTTTACAGACGCAGGTTCTATGGTCGAATTTTCAGACCAGTCCAATATCTGTCCGTCCGGGAACGTATACGGAGCAATGCCATTTGCCGATCCGCGCATTTCGAAAAATGCATCGATTCCCAATGTGTCCGGTATGGAAGCACTGTTGAGGTTCAGAGTTACACGGTGGATGCCTTCAGGATTAAACGCATCCACCGATGAGAGGAGTCCACCCTCTGGATTGAACAGGGTGTTGTTGTCCCATGAACTGCCTACTCCCGATACAGGAATATACTCCGGCGAATAGTAGACTACTCCTCTGCCGCGGCTGTCCGGCACATTCTCTATAATCGAGATCATATCCTTTAAATACTTTTTCTGTCCTTGCACGGAAGCGCCGTATCCGGTTTGAAGCTGAGTGGTGTCGGTGACCTGGTTGGGAAACGAGTCATGATCGAGCAAGGACCACGGATAGGCGGCTTCGACCACAACGATGTCCTTATGGTAACGTTCAGCCAGGTCGTTCATGTTGGCCTCGAGTTGTTGAAGCGTACTTCCCCAAAAAGTATAAAACGAAAGCCCGATAAGATCAAAGTCCACATCATGTGCGGTGAGATTATCAAAAAACCAGGTGCTGAAGCTGTTGTCTGCTCCGCAGTGAATATGGATCATGATCTTGATTGGCTGAGTGGATTCTTCATTGTCTTTGACACCCCGAATACCGGCCTTAAGCAGATCGGTAAACTGCTGCCATTGCTGAGGCGTATGAAATGCGTCACCCACACGGCCGTCATCCCAGAGTATCCCGTGCGTGATCTCATTGCCGATCTGGACGATGTCGGGCATTGCATTCTGATCTTTCAAAATTCGAATCACCTTTTTGGTATATTGATACACGCTATCTACGAGTACGGCAAATGGCAGATTTTCCCAGGCGGCCGGTTTGGGTTGAGTGGCAATATCCGCCCAGGAATCCGAGTAGTGGATGTCCAGCAAAAAATTCATACCGAGCGTTTTAATCCGTTTGGCCATGATTGCTGTATTTTCAAGGCTGCAGTATTGGTCTGAAGGAGTATGCCATAGCCTCAACCGGACGGTATTGAACCAGTGGTTTTTTAGAATCTGCAAGGCATCTTTCTCGATGCCCATATCGCTATAGACAGCGCCGTGATCTTCCATTTGATTCAGATAGGAGATATCCGCTCCGGTGATCCATTCAGAATTTTCTGCCGATATCAACGGACTTTTATGGGGGGCAGCAGCAAAAACAGTTGACCGGATAATTAAAAGGGCAGCTATTAGATAGAGACTCATTTTTTCTCGTATTGGAAAACGCATAAATGCATCCAGCCAGTATCCAATGAAAGGTCGCAATATAAATTGTTTGCCACTTCTCACAGCGGGCCTCTGTTACAAAAAAAGCCTGATTTTTTTACTTGATTAAAATCATTTTCTTTAGCTGACTGGTTTCACCTGCCCTGATCCGGTAGAAATAGACTCCCGAAGGCAGATCCTCGGCATTCAAATGGATTGTGTGTGTTCCGGGGGGTACAGCTTTGCTGTTCCAGGTTTTCACTTTCTGCCCGGCTGTGTTGTACACGTTCATTTGAACCGCGGACTGAAATGGTGTCGAATAGTCGATGGTGGTGAAAGCATTGAACGGATTGGGATAGTTTTGACCCAGAACAAAGCGGTCCGGCGATAACGGTCTGGTTTCGGCGATTCCGGTTGTTTCGCCCCAACAGGAGAGAGTTGTAATGGATCTTGCCGGTATTTCAAGGCTTGATGATCCATCTAAGTAACTGATAAAATCGCCCTGTTCGGTCTCCGAAGTGCGGATGATTTCTCCGTTTTCAATATCAAAACCCTGAATGTTGAAACTCAATGTATTATCTTCATGACTTACGTTGATAATGACGACGGTCAGCATATCGTTTTCCGGATTGATGTAGGCCGATATTTTCAGGCTGTCGTCGTCGGCATCTGCGGTGACCCGTTTCCAGCCCGCGAATATAAATTTCGAAAACTGCCTGAACGCCCAATAATTCTGAGACAGGACGTAACCATCATTGGTTGTCCATCCGCCGGGATCGTACTGATTTTCCACGGGTATCAATGCGGCGTTGGAAGTGGTGCTGTACGGCCAGATCAGTTCCCAGTACAGGTAGCCTGAAACATTGCCATTCACGAGACAGTCGTGCATCAGCCAGGCTGTGTTGAACCACCCGCCGTAATCGTATTCGGTTTGGAAAATAGGCTTGTCAGAATAATTGTTGGCAATTGCCGTTAAATTGGCATTGAATGCATCCGGATGGACGTTGCCGTCGCCTCCGTGGTAGAGATGATACGCGTAACCGTATAAAAGGTCGTGATTGAATCTTGCTGCGTAATGCTGGAAAGTCTGATAACCGATTCCGTGACATTCTGGTCCTAAAATTTTGGTTGAGATGCCGGCCTGTTGCAATGCAGTGTAAACAGAATCCAGCGCATGGTCGTAACCGGCAATTGAAGTGGTTTCTGTTGGATCAAAGCGGCACGATTCCCACTCAGCATCGTAAGAGAGTTCATTCTGGAGGCTGATATAATCAGGGACAATCCCGATATTGTTAAAGGCATCAAGCGCGTCCGTCCAGTATTTGGCAAACTTGCCGTATACGAATTCATCGTTTTCCTTTTTCAATGTTGCATTATTCCCGCCATTAACATTATTATTGCTCTTGAGGTCGGCAGGCGGTGACCAGGAAGAGATCAGGATTTTCGGTTCGAAATCCGAATGGTAATACATGTTTTGTACGATTTCTTCGACATCGGGATTGAAATTCGCCGGATTGTTCCGATAGCTGTTCCTGAGGCGCAGAATATCCAGTCCGAGTTCCTGGAACATATAATCATAAATATCATCTTTGTTCGGATGATTGGTCAGAATGCCTTCGTAAAAGCCGATCGAAGCGCCGAATCCTTCGATGGTCTGGTGGGTCTCGGCCACATTGACACTGCCTGTCGCGGCGAATATTTCCGTTTGACAGATCATTATAATCATTGCAAGCACGATGACAATGAATGTCAGGTGAATTCGTTTCATGATTGCCTCCATAAATAATAATTATTTATCTGAAATTATTGGTATTGACAAAACCGACCTGATTTCATTCCAATTTCTTGCCGGGCAGGAACAATTCCATCACCAGCGCTCCGAGTGTCGCACCGATTGTAAAAGCGAAAACCTTCCACACACCGTTAAAGAAGACTGCGCTGTCGGACATGGTACCGCTGTATCCGAGAGAAACAAACAGTATCGTGTACAGCAGCGCCACCGTGCTTCCGCAAATTGCGGCCGAGACGATGCGTTTCCACATAGCCGCGCCGCGCGTCCACAGCGTTACAGCGGCGCCGATCAGAAGCGGTACAATCATCGCGGGCAGCCAGATCTCTTTTAAACCGGAAAGCGTTTCGAATTGTTTGTAATAGAAAAGATTTGCCAGATAGAAAATCAGCGTCCCGATGATCGCGACAACGGGGATGTGCCAGTATCTCGGTTCCAAATTGGACCGGATTTCGTTTCGTTCCTGCATTCTCCGCCGGATTGTCAACGGCCAGTTGTAAAATAACCGGTAGATAAAATGTTCGAGTAAAGCGCCTCTTTCGCCGAATACGGGAACGATGTGCACGGCGTCTGTGGCCCAGTGTCCGGCCATAAAGCGCGCCAGCGCCGGATAGCGATAGGTCATCTGAATGGGAAACGCGAGATAACCGATGTATTTGAAAAATCCCAAAAATACAGCGATGTTATAATCCTTAAAATTTTTCTCGCTGATTACAAGAAAAAGTACGTACAATCCGCGCACGAGCGAACCGGGAGAAATCGGGACAACCTGGAACAGCGCAATGATGCTCACGCCGATGGCATACGCTTCTGCTTTCGGCACTTCGGGATGTGTCGCAATGTAAATGATGGCAACGGATACGGAAATAACCTGGGTGATGGGCAATGTGCAGATGTGCACCGCCAGACTCTTCAGATACTTCTGAATGAACGGCTCTTTTGCCTGTGAAAGAATGGTGAACGCATCCTCTTCGGTTAAAATGTGTTTTTTCTTGCCTTCGGTCACCATGTCGATCAGCCATTGCGATCGAAGGTCGGCATTGAAATACAATCGGATTGGCCGCAGGAAAATAAATTCGAGCCGTTCTCTGAAATAATGCGGATCGGTGAGAAAATGATGCAGTCCTGCCGGCAGAATGGAAAGGGGAAGATGCAGGTAACAGAGCCAGAGATGCTTTGCCATTTTCAACGCGCGAACTTCGCCGATGCGGCCGTCTCTGTGCCAATCGATGATCTTTTCGATCAGCTTTCCCTGAACGGCTCTGCGGAGATAGTTGATGCTGGTTAATATTTTCCAATAATGATTCCGCCAGAAGGGCTGTCCCCAGATCCGCCGGACAAATCCGCCGGCGATCGGTATAAATCCAAGGAAATTATAAAGTGCAGTTAAAACGATGTTTCTTCTGAGAGTGTTTTCGCATTTTTCGTCGATGAGATTACGGATCCGCCATCCCGTGACCGTGCTCCTTAACAGTGTGGACCAGAGCTGTCTGCTGTAAAAAAAACGGAAGTGATTGTGCGTGATATCCGGGATCGAATTTCTGTACATCCTTTCCTTTTCCTTCAGTTCCTCGAACATGTGCTCTGTCCCGACGAATGCATTGGGATGGGCGGCGATAAATCGTTCCAGCCTGTTCACGTTGCCGCGGTCAAACTGAACGAGGCTCCCCCGCAGAAATCCTTTTCCGATCAGTTTGAAATCTCCCGGGCTCATCGGCAGGAACGGAAGAAGGGCAAGACCGGCCTGAAAATCCACGGCTACCAGTCCCGCAGAAGGATCTCGCTCGGTTTCGCTCCGCTTCAGACAGTTGGGCTGGCTCTTGCACGTGGACCATTCGTACTGGCGGGCAAATTCATGTGCTCCCATCGCGTGCAGCAGATTCACGAAGTCGCGCATGAATGTCCGTTTGGCGCGGTATTCGGGCGAACCGAGATGATCCGATTCAACTTTTCTCTTCCGGATCCAGCGGCCCAGCAGATCGAGATAGGGATCCACTTCCAGGCGCCAGGTGCGTCCCTCGACCCATTCTCTTAATTCACCGCAGCTTCCCATGGTTTCGTCCACAAAAGTCGCGTGTGTGTTAACCACAGCTTGTTCGTCACCGAAGCGGAGTTTCGCTCCCCTCTGTATGAATTTCTGCCAGATTGCTCCGGCACGCGCCGCCGCAGGATTGACCTGAAGCTGAAAGGGCCCCTGGAAACCGATCCAGTAAATAAAATTACGGAACAGTTTCGAAAAAAAGGAGGGAGGGATCAGTATTTTCATACCGATTATTTTCCCGGATTCGAGTCCTTCAATTGTTCCTGATTCGGATTGGATATCCAAAACTTTTACACGATAGACCTGGCCCGCGAATCCTCCGCCGACAAATTTATCTATGGACAAACGCACTTTTGCCAGGGTTGCTTTTTCCACTCCAGTTACATGATATTCCAGTTCGGTTCCTTCTTCGTACCGTTTGATGCGCATGGGTCTGTACAGCGCTGTCTTGAGAAATTCCTTTTCCAGTTTCCGGCAGGTTTCTACAGAATATTCCAATTCCAAGTTTAATTACCTCGCATTGATAGAAGGTTGTTCATCGTGTGTTTGTCCGATGGATTGTGCAAGCCATGCTAATGTAAAAAATATACCGGGGAAATTCAATAGCGGATATGGCAGATGTTTTCAGGGCCGGGCAGCCAGTCTTTTTTTGGTCCATTCGATAAGTCCGCCGGTTTCGAGAATCTCCATAACCACATCCGGCAAGGGAGGAAAAGCGAGTGTTTTTTCCCGGATCTGAATGGATCCTTTTTCAAAATTGATCCCGATGTTTTCTCCCTCATCAATTAGATTTACTGCTTCCGCAGAGTGGACAAGAGGCAGGGCCTGATTGATCGCATTGCGGAAAAAAATGCGGGAATAGGAAGCAGCGATGATGCATGCAATGCCGGCCACTTTGAGACTGGTGGCCGCCTGTTCGCGGGACGATCCGCAGCCGAAATTGGTGCCGGCCACGAGGATATCGCCTTTTTTAATTTTTTTCGGAAAGTCCGGATCAATGCCTTCCAGGACGTGTTCGGCCATTTCTTCAGGTTCGATAATGGGCAGGTATTTCCCCGGGTAGATCACGTCCGTGTCGATGTTGTCTCCCAGTTTCCAGACTCTTCCCCTGATCAATTGTTTCACTTCGTGTTTCCTTTACCCCTCATTATCGTTTTAAAAAATTCAAATGATTGCAAGGATCTATAAAAATATCGGATGGGTTTTATTGCCATCCGATATTGACTCTGCATTTGTCGCCGTTTGCAGCGATGCGCTTATTTGGCATCTTTTAATTTCTTTTTGAGTTCCTCGATCTTTCCCTGATAATGTTTGTTGTCAGGAGCTTTCTCGAGCAGATTTTCATATACTTTGATGGCTTTATCAAATTGTCCCTGGGCGGCGTAGATCTCTCCCAATGTCGGTGTCATTATTTTTGTTTTCTTTTTATCCTTTTCACTCACCGGTGGAGATTCCTTTTTGGGTGTCTCCGGTTCATTGTCTTTGATTTTCGGTTCTGGTTCCGGCGGTTTTTCTTTCTCATTTTCTTCTACGGGCGGCGGAACTTCTTTTTCTTCCTGTTTACCCTTTTCTGCTTTTTCGTCTGGTTCGGATTTCTCAGGTTCAGGAGGCTCTGGTTTTTCGGTTTTGTCCTCCTTCGGCACTTCGGGTTCTGTTACTTCATAAAAGAAACCACTTTCTTCGGTTTCCTGCTCGCTGACTGTGTCTTTTTGAGGAGCGGATGGCTCTTTTTTATGTTTCCCGGGTTTTTTTTCAGGAACATGTTTTCCTGTTTTCTTTTTGTCTTCTTTTGGTGTTTCCTCAATTTCCGGTAATTCAGGCTCGAAAAAAGCATCCTCTTTTTCGGGTTCCTCTATTTCTTCGTGAGATTTCTTGTGCGGCGCTTTTGAAGAAGGTGGTTCGAAAAGATCTTCTTCCTTCACTGTTTCCTGCTGTTCGGGCCGAACGATGGTTTTTTCAGAGTCTGGCGCTATTGGCTCAAAAAGAATTTCATCTTCATCTTCCCGGGTTTGTTCCTGTTCAGTCTCACGAGTTGATTCCTCGAAGAGATTTTCTTCTTCGTCTGTTTTTTGTTGTACATCCGGATTGATATCCTGTTCTGATTCGGAAGTGAGTGATTCAAAGAACGGTTCTTCCTTTTGATTTTGAGTTTCTTTTTGCTCCGGCTCAATCTCTGCTTCTTCGAAGAGGTCATCTTCGTTTACTGTTTCTTCGAGTGGTTTTTCCTCTTCAATAATTGTGTTTTGATTGCCCTCTTCCTCGGTATTGAATAATTCCTCCTCTTTTTCTTCGATGGCCTGACCGGTTTGATCAGCTTCAGATATGTCTTCTGTTTCGATTTCGTGTATTCCTTCTGTCGATTCCGAAAGTGTTTTAGATTCTTTATTTTTATCGATGATCGTTTCCGCTTCCGAAATTAAAGAATCCATCGATATTTTTTCCGCCGTTTCTTCTGGCGGAGGGGACAATGTTTCTGCGGCAGGCGTTTCGGGTTCTTCAGGAAAATGTTTTGGAAACGCCTCTTCGAGTTTTTTCATCCATGGTTTGTCATCGGAGGAAGATTGTGTTTGTATGCCGGATGAGGGCAGATCCTCTTCGGTATCGGCAACAATTGGTGGCGGCTCCTCGTATTCGGCCTCATAACCGGTCAGGTCGTTCAATTCCTGTCTCACTTGATTGTTCAACGGATCGATTTTTAATATTTCCTTGTAGTGAACCGCAGCTTTGTTTTCCCATCCCAGTTTTTTCATCAATTGTGCCAGAAGTTCATGTGCGGCAAGATGCTGCCGGTCGTGAGACAGTACTTTTTTCAGCGCTTCTTCGGCTTTATCGTATTCATTGGCGGCTACATAGGCTTTTGCTAAAATGAAGTTTCCTGTGATATAATAAGGATGGTATTTGATTCCTTCCATGCAAAGATGGATGGCTTCATCCACACGGTTTTGCTGGAGATAGTAATCGGCGAGACGGGCAAAAAGGATTGATTTGGGATTTTTAAGGAAGCGGGCTTCCAATATTTCCATCTTTTTTTTATCGATCATGGTTGACACCCGTCATTTTATAAAATGATAAATTAGCCTTTTATAGATTTTCGTTTAAATCATTGAAATGTCAAATGTCAAAATTCGAATAACAAATTAATGCCAAATTACAAAATTCAAATTTACATGTATCATAATAACCATTCAATAATTTAAATTTGAATCGAAGTTCGTTAATGTATCAATTTAATATTTGGCATTTGTAATTAATTTTCCGCCAAAGGAGGATTTACCTATAGCCGAAAAATTTTTGTATTGTCATTTGAAATTTCAAAAAAGCATTGCTTATTTTCAATTTTCATGAATGAAGTGATTAAATATACTGCAATGTAAAAAACAACCCGGTCGGACGCAAGTGCTTTTTGTATAAAATTTACCATCCGGAAACGGTCCGGTTCAGGATTTCCGTCGAAATTTTTTTTATGGCTTCATCGATGCCCGCTTCGCGGTCGTCGGTATAGCTGCCCCATTGCGTCCAGGTTTCTTCCCAGAGGATTTGCCGTTTTTTAACATCTTCGAAAGCGACCTTTGCCGTGATGGAGACTCTGTAATCCGAGGCGGTTTCCTGGGCATTGTACTGTCCCGCTCTGTCCTCAACCCGCAGGATTTCCCCCCTAACTAGGGCATCCGCCGATCTCGGGTCGGCGATTTTCAACGTGTTGTCCTGGATAATGGCGTCGATGAGTCCGTCCGTGAATTTCTGGTCGATGCCGAACTCCGTGGTTTTATCCTCGAACAGAGGGACCGCCACGGTTTTGATGTGGGGGGGCAGCGTCGAACCGGAAAAAGAATAAATTCCGCATTCTGATATAACCAAAATGGTTAACGCTATTCCCAAAAAGAACGGGAACTGCTTTTTAATACTCCTCAAGATCATACTCCTTCAATTTTCGGTAGAGGGTTCTCAAACCGATTCCAAGCGCTTTGGCCGCCTTGCGCCGGTTTCTTCTGAATTGGTCAAGCGCTTTCATGATCTGCTGTTTTTCCATCTCTTTGATCGAAAGGGATTCTTCTGATTTCGGTGATTCGGCCTGGTCCGGAACGGCATGAGAAATCGGACTTCTGAGATTGATATTCCCGGTGTGTGAAGGCTGATTCAGCATCATCGAACGAATATCCTCGAGCATTATACGCATATCGATGAGTGCCCTGTAGATCAGTTCCCGCTCCGCCTGTTCCGATGTTTTGTGCACGACCATCGGCAGATTACGGTCGATTTCCTGCGCGTCCCGGATGTGCGACCGGATCGTAGCTCCGTCGATCCGGTTTCCCCCTTCCAGAACGATGATCCGTTCGATGAGATTGCGGAGTTCCCGGATATTGCCCGGCCAGGAATGGTTTTCGAGCGCTTGAAACGCATCGTCCTCAAATCCCTTGAAATGAATTTTATTGGCCCTGCATACTTCTTCTGCAAAACGGATGGCGAGCGGTTCGATGTCTTCCCGGCGCACCCTCAGGGGAGGCACCTGAATTCTGATGGCATTGACCCGGTAGTAAAGATCCTGCCTGAATTCGCCTTTTTTAACCGCTTCCCCCAGATCCCGGTTGGTCGCGGTAATCAGACGGACATCGACCTGAATCTGTTTCGTGCCTCCCACGCGGATGAAATTTTTTTCTTCCAGCACGCGCAGGAGTTTGACCTGAATGCTCAGGGGCATTTCTCCGATTTCATCCAGAAAAAGCGAACCGCCGTCCGCCAGTTCAAAATATCCTTTCCGCAGTTCCACCGCTCCGGTAAACGATCCCTTTTCGTGGCCGAAGAGTTCGCTTTCCAGAATGCCCTCGGGAATGGCGCCGCAGTTGACGGTCAGCATGGGTTTGTCTTTTCGCGGGCTGAGTTCGTGGATCGTTTTGGCAATCATCTCCTTGCCGGTGCCGCTCTCTCCGGTAATGAGAACCGTGATGTTGGTCGGTGCGACCTGTTTCACGCTCTCCATCATCTGGAGAAAGGGGCCCGATTTTCCGATGAGCTCCACATTGTTGATGTTATGGTTCTTTTCTTTCTGATTACCCATTTATACCTCGAACCATTTCCCGTCGCTGGCAAATTTCACAGACGGGGGATCGGACCGGTCTTGATAGGTGTCTTTGACCGATTCGATCTGCGGCGGAATGTGCGTCAGAAGAATTTGCGGGATGGCTTTTTCCTCTGCAAATCGAATCACGGTCTCAATATCCACATGCGTGCATTCCGATATCAGCAATTGTGTTTGTTGCTTCCATCCCGACAGATGATTCAGCGAATCGATATCCGACGTGTAGATCACGAATTTCCCGGGTTTCTCTCTAAATGCGAAACTGCAGGCATCTGTTCCGACACCCGCTTTCTCCGCGAAGATTTTATTCTGAAAAAGATGGCCATTCAAAATGGCGGTCATTTCAAATTTTCCGGATTGAAAAAACGTCCCCTCAGAAACGGGCAAACAATTAAAACCGTACGGCCATTTTTCCCGGAATATCTGAAAAAAGCGAAACACGGATTCGAAACCTGGAAGCACGCCTTCGGGCAGATAGATCCGGAACGGGTTTTTCCGTCCGGTCTGATGCATCAATTGGAGTAACATGAAGAGACCGGCCGCGTGATCCGAATGCATGTGGCTGATAAAAACGCCATCAAGCCGGTTTGCGTCCAACCCGAACCGGACGATCTGCCGGGCCGTGCCGTCGCCCGCATCGATGAGATACGCGCTCTCCGAGGTTTCGATCCAGTAGGAGGAACTGTTTCGTTCCGGCACAGGCACGCCTGATGCCGAACCGAGAACCGTCAGTTTCATTTTTCTTTTTCCCTGAAAAAATCCACGGTTCTTCCGAGGCCTTCCTGGATGTCCACTTCCGGACTCCAGTCCAGTACATTTTTCGCTTTCCAGTAGCTGATCACGCTGCGCTTCTGTTC
>CAZTZL010000017.1:0-45790 GCA_964617625.1 uncultured bacterium | reverse complement strand
GTAAATGAATATTCTAAATTGATTAACAGTTGAATATTATAAGTATGAAATAATCTCACACCGGAATTGATATTGAATTCGAATCCGTCTCCTTTTTTCTTTTCCCCTTCGTAATATAAATCATAATAAGCCAAGGAATGGTCGTGAGTAACCCAATGAAAACCGAACGCGCCTCCCAAATAGGGGCAGACATCTTTTTTGCTAAAAAGGTAGGATGTAAATATATTAACGCCAAAGCCTTTTCTAATAAGTGCCTGCATTCCAACGGCGTAATTTTTAATTTCAGCGCCTGTGCGGAAATCCATCGTAAATGAACGGTCGGAATCGTCATATCCGTGCTGCGGATATAAATAGCCGAATGAAAAACCGGCAAACGCCTTTGCTCCGCGGCGCCGGGGAGTTTCTGTTTCCTGTTCAGTAATCGCACCTATTTCTGCTGATTTTTCAACAGGTTCATTTTTCACAATACTGGTAGCGATCCGTTTCATCACTGTATCCAAATCTTCGAGATAAGAAGCCGTGATTCGGTCATCCATCACCATTGCCTGTGCCGGGACATTGACGAGTGAAAATTGTGCGATAATTTTTTCTCCGAGTCGGGAAAGGATGCAAATGACCACCTGATCGGCCTCCAGTTTTCTGCCGATTTCGACCGCGCAATCGAGATCGATGCAGGTGTCATTTCCGAGAGCCTGGACCGTCCGTTTCTCCGAAACAATATCCATTGTGCTCAATTTGCCAATTTCAAGCCGGAGTATCGATTCAGCGGTTTGCACAGAGATTTCATCCACGCCGATAGCATTAAACGGCAGTATGGCAATTTTCTTTGCCGGGGCGGTTTGGCCGAACAGGGCGGTGGAAAAAGAGAAAAGGATCAAGCAGATAAAGAATTTTGTAATCTTCATGGCAATCTCCTCATTTAATAAGATTGAAATCAAAATATTTTTAAAGCCCTCCCGTATCCATTTGGGGCAGGTTGTCGATTCATAAAATTCAGTGCAGTGCAGAGGAAGTAGAATTTAAACTTTGGCAAATTTTTAAAAGTTAAAAACAATTTGTCATCCTGAATTTATTTCAGGATCTGTTTTGCGATGAGATTCTGATCCCGAAGTTTCGGGACAGAATGACAATCCTTGTGGAGATTTGCCAAAGCTTAATTATTGATCAATATAACAAGATGATTTGCGAAAATCCACTTAATTTTACAGGAAATTGCGGGAACAGATTTTGCTCATGCAAATATGCATGTTATTCGGAGTTGATGCTTTATCGCAGAGGCAGGAGCCACTGCGCAAATAAAATGGCTCTGGTTTGCTGAAATTGTTATTAATTGAGAAAATTCTTTTGTAAATTAATCACGGCAAATGGAAAAGGCAATCCGTAAAAACAATGACTAATAAAAAGGGCTATCTATGAAATACAGAGAATTCGGCTCGACAGGATTTAAAGTTTCCGCTCTTGGATTGGGATGCATGAGGCTGCCGACCGTGAAGTTGATTCCGCAAAAGGTCGATACAAAAAAGTCAATCCGGTTAATCAGAAAAGCGGTTGAGCAGGGCGTCAATTACATCGACACCGCGTGGCCCTATCATTTCGGAGGCAGTGAAAGAGTGGTCGGCCTGGCACTGCAGGACGGCTATCGTGAAAAAGTGCATCTGGTCACCAAACTGTTCATGCACCTGGTCCGAAAAGATGAAGATTTCGACAGATTTCTCGGCAAACAGCTGGAAAAACTCAGGACGGATCATCTGGATACATATCTTTTTCACGGGCTCAATCGAAGCTTGTTTGATAAAGTGATCCGGCTGAACCTGATTGACAAAATGCTCAAGGCAAAAAAAGACGGCAGGATAAAGCATATCGGCTTTTCGTTTCATGATACACTGCCCGTATTCAGGGAAATTATCGATTATTTCGACTGGGATGTTACCCAGATTCAATACAACTACATGGATACCGCCATTCAGGCCACGGAAGAGGGTCTGAAATATGCCGCCTCAAAAAACATCGCCGTGGTGGTGATGGAACCGGTCAAAGGCGGACAGCTGGCCAATCCGCCAAAAGAAGCCAAAGCAGTGATGGCAAAATCAAAAGTTCACAGAAGCGCCGTGGATTGGGCCCTGCAGTATCTGTGGAACCGTCCTGAAGTCTCTGTGGTGCTGAGCGGAATGGGCAGTCAAAAGATGTTGGATGAAAATTGTGAGAGCGCGGACCGGTCCGGGATCAATTCTTTATCCGAGGATGATCTTCATATCATTAACGAACTGGTTGAAATCTACAGGAAAAATATACTGGTGCCGTGCACTTCATGTCAGTACTGCATGAATTGCCCTTCGGGTGTCCACATTCCTCAAAATTTTGCGATTCTGAACAATGTCTTCATGGAAAAACATTTTTACTACCGGTGGATGATAAAAAGATCGTACAAAAAACTGGCCAGCGATCCGGAAAAACTGAATAAGGAAAAAACAAACGGCAATGCCTCGATCTGTACAGACTGCGGCGTGTGTGTCCCAAAATGCCCGCAGGGAATCAATATCCCCGAGGAGCTTAAAAAGGTATCCATGATTTTCGGAGAAGGCAAAAAGATCAGAGACGTATATTATTAAATCAAAATAGTCGATTATGACTTCCCAATCGAAGACTTGGAAGCAGTTATCATTTGATCGAAGGCGTGGAGAAACCGGGAACGGTCCTCTTTTTTAAACGGGGGCGGACCGCCTGTGACGGCGCCCGCACCGCGTAGGCTGGACATCAAATCGCGGGTTGCCAGAACCTCCCCGATATTGTTCTCGGAAAAGACACGCCCGGCCGGAGTAAGAATCCGCGCGCCGTTTTTAATGCTCCGGTCTGCCAGCGGGATGTCCGCAGTGATCACAATGTCGTTTTCGGAAAGATGCGAAACGATCCAGTCGTCCGCGGCGTCCAACTGGCCTTCGACCACAATCAGTTTTGCCGCATCCTGTTCGGGGATACGCATCCGTGAATTAGAGACAAACGTTACATTGAGCTTGTGTCGTTTTGCCACTTTGCAGACTTCCTGTTTGACCGGGCAGGCATCGGCATCGACGTAGATTTCTAGCAAGCACTCACCATTCAAATTCTCATTATGACTGTCGAATCTTTGTATCGGTATTGTACCCTTTTTCGCCGAAGGGCTGAAGTTTTTCCAGCCAGATCTCTTCAAGCAGTGTCAGTTCATCCTTCAAATTGAAGTTTGGATCCTCCTTGACCTTGACAACTTCCAAAGTTTCGAAGACGAATTTATCCGCACCGTATTCGTTCCATTCTTTCTGCAGTACTTTGTTGCGATGCGATCCGATTGTCAGCATGAACTTGTGGCCGTTCAGCGGCCCGTCCAGATTCAGACTGCTTCCGAGCAGGACCTTGCCGTTCGCTGTATTCTTCACCTGGAAGACACCGGCAGTTTTCGCCCTTTCTTTGTATTCTCTCTTGATATCTTTTTTTGATTTCATTTTATTCTGTCCTTGATATGCCATAAAATAGCGAGGCAAGAAATACCTTGCCGCACGAGAAGATTCTGATTATCATGAGATTCCGGGACACCTGCCTGCCGGCGGGCAGGAGCCCGGAATGACAAATATGGGCGTTTATTTTCCCCCAATTGTCATTTCAGCTATTTTGATCGTAGGGCCGGTTATGGAACGTCTGAATTCGAGATCGCTGCCCACCATCTCGATCTGCTTCAGTATCTGACTCATGTTCCCTGAAATCGTGATCTCGGCCACGGGATAGGCAATCTTTCCGTTTTCGATCCACATGCCGAATGCGCCTTTTGAAATATCACCTGTGGTTTCCACTTCACCCTGGCCGATGGTGTCGGTCAACAGCAAGCCCTTGTCCACGGAACGAATGATTTCATCCTGTGAATGTTTTCCGGCGGCGAGATAAAAGTTGTTGGCGCCTGAAGCGTTGCCGGTCGATTTCAGGTTCAGTTTTCTGGCGGAATAGGTGTTGAGAAGATAATTTTTCAATACCCCTTTTTCAAAGACCACAGTTTCACGGACCGGGACACCCTCGCTGTCAAACGGTTTGGTTGCAGGACCGCCGGGAAGCAGTCCGTTATCGATGATCGTGACCAGATCGTTTCCGACGGTTTCGTTGAGCTTGTCCACCAAAAACGAACGCTTCATGTAAATGTTATTTCCGTTGATGCAATTGTATAAAAATCTCAGAAATGAAGAAGTCATTGACGGTTCCAGCACAACCGGAACATTCTGGGTATCCACTTTCCGGGCGCCGATGAGCCGGGTGACCCGGTGAATGGCTTTTTCCGCAATTGCCTCGGGCGTCATGAGAGCGTCCAGATTTCTGGAATAGTCGTACCAGCCTTCGTCAAAAAGATTGTCTCCTTCGCCGGATTGCAGGTAAACGCCGCACGAACAGCTCGTTCTGTCATAGGCGCCGGTGAACCCGTTTGAATTGGCTAGAGCAAACGTTCCCATATAGGAACCGAAACTGGCGCCGTGCGATTTTTTCACTCCCTGTGCCGCAAGACAAATTGCTTCTGTCTGCTTGGCGGCTTCTATTTTTTTCTCCGGAGGCATTGTGATAATTTCGGGATCATATATCCGCAGGTCTTTTACATTTGTGTGGATTTCCTCCTTTTCGGGAATTCCTGCAAACGGATCGGGGCTGGAGATCCTGGCACGGGCAACAGCATTTTCGACAAGATGATGCAGTGTTTCTTTATTCAGATCAGAGGAGGATGCGGTGGCCACTTTTTGATCGACAATAATCTTCAAAGAGAGATCGCGCTCTCCGGCTTCTTCCAGTTTTTCAATTTTTCCTTCCCGGACATCCACGGAAAAATCGCTGCCCTCATCCACGAGGATTTCAACCTGATCCGCGCCTTTTTTAAGGCCGTAGGAAATTAGCGATTCCGCCAGGTCGAGCAGTTTTTGATGTTCTTTTTTCATGTCCGGCCTCCTACGGTCATTTGTTTGATTCTTAAAGTGGGTGTGCCCGCAACGACCGGAGCGCTTTGTCCGTCCTTGCCGCATGTCCCCAGAAAATAACCCATGTCATCGGCGATCATGTCCACCTCTGTCAGAATTTGAACATTGGTTCCGATCAATGTGGCATTTTTCACAGGCCGGGTCAATTTACCGTCTTCGATCAAATATCCCAGACTGACAGAGAAGGTGAATTTTCCCGAATCTGAAACCATGCCGCCGGTGAATGTCTTGGCGTAGAATCCTTTTTTCACGGACTGGATCACATTTTCGGGATTGGAATCTCCTTTAGCCAGCATCGTGTTGTTCATCCTGGGAATGGGGATGTCGCGGTACGATGCACGCCTGCCGTGTCCGTTCGCTTTCATGTTCATGAGTTTGGATGACAGACGGTCCTGTAAATAGCCGACGAGCTTGCCGTTTTCGATCAACGGGACATTTTCTGTCAAAGTCCCTTCGTCATCGATATTCAGCGAACCGCGGAAATGGGGGATGGTTGCATCGTCGTAAATGGTGACAATCGAATTGGCCACTTTTTGTCCCAGTTTATCCCACATGATAGATGTTTTCCTCCAGTTCGCATCAGCTTCCAGTGGATGCCCGATGGCTTCGTGAATTAAAACACCGGCTCCTTCGTTACCCAGAACCACGGGCTGTTCACCGGCAGAAGCGTCGATGGCGGACAGCAGCGTGACCGCTTCTTCGGCGGATTCCCGGCCGATTTGCCGGGGTGTTTTCACCGATTGATAATAATCCAGACCGACGCGTCCGCCGCCTGCCGAATAGGAACCGGTCGTACGGACATCTCCCTGTTCTGCGCTGCTTTTCACGAGAATCCGGGTCTGCGGCCGAACGTCGGAAATGATAAGGCCTTCGCTGTTGATGATGGTCACATACTGAATTTCATCAGCCAGTCTGGCGAATACTTTCGTGATTCTGCTGTCAAACTCTTTTGCGCCGTCGTGGGCTTCCCTGACCAGATTGATTTTTTGATCGAGTTTTAAATTATACAGCGGTTGTTTGAGATCATAGACCTGATGATCGATTTTTTTATCTGTTAAATCCGCCGCCTGTATTTTTCCGCTGTTTGATGCGATGGCTGCCGCGGTCAAAGCCGTCTGTCTCATTTTATCAAACGTTAGTTCGTTGGTATAGCCGTATCCTGTCTGGTCATCTTTGAGAACGCGGACTCCCACTCCGAGGGTGATGTGCTCTCCGGTTTCCTTGATGATGTCCTCTTCCATCCGGATAACATTGTTAATGCGGTACTCAAAAAAGAGTTCGGAAAACTGACCACCCTTTGAGAGTGCGGCGTTCAGAATTTTTTTCATTTCCTCTCTTGAAATGCCGAATCTCTCCTCAAAAAACGAAGAGGACGGCGGAGGAAGCTTCCCTGCAAAGAGCAGATCATGCCACAGTGTTGATGTCGATACCAATACCAGTCCTGTTCCGCTCTTTTTCAGGAAGTCCCGTCGGTTGATCTTGTTCACGGTCTTGCCTCCCTGTGTTTTGAATATGCAAATTTATAATTGAGATATACATTTTATTTATATTTCTATACATCAATATACCCTGAAATGGATTTTTGGTTTCGATGTCTTATCGACTTATTTAAAATGACAAATGCTAAAATCCAAATATCAAATCACTGTCAAATCTCAAATGGCACAAATAATCATTGACATGCTTTTATATTTTTGATCGTTGTGGTTTTGTATTTTGGATTTTATTTGTCATATGTTATTTGGAATTTGGGATTTTTATAAAACCTCAAAAGCATTTTAAAAGAAAACAGTCACTCAAACCATTGATGCATCGGAAACAAAAGCACATCCTGAATGTGTGTTTTATTGAACAACAGCATGATCAAACGATCCACGCCGAGCGAGATGCCGGCCGATGGCGGAAATCCAATCTTGAGCGCTTCGATGAGTTCCTTGTCGATCGGGCAGGATTTTTGTGTAACGGTCTGTACTTTCTGCTGTTCTTGAATAAATCGTTCCATCTGCTCGCCGGGATTGGTCAGTTCGCTGTATCCGTTGGCAAGTTCCAGACCGGCGATATACAGTTCCGTCCTTTCGGCCCATCCGGGATGATCGGATTTTCTTTTCGCCATGAGTCCCAGCCGGGCTGGATAGTTCATCACAAAAACCGGTTTCGGATGACCGAGTTTGGGCTCGATTTTTTCCAGAAAGATGCGGAAGAACAATGTTTCCCAATCGTCGTTTGGATTGCAGGGAATCCCCAGAATCGAAGCAGTATTTCTTAAGTCTTCAACGTGATCCGATTTTTCGAGATCGAGATTTGCATGTTTTAGAAAAAGATCGCGCACAGTGACGTGCTGCCAGGGAGCAGAAAGATCGATCTGTGAATTTTGATAATTCATTGTCTGGTCAGAGATAATAGGATCGGTTATCAATCGGATAAGGTCTTCAGTCTCCTTTTGAATGTCGTGATAGTCAGCGTTCGTACGGTACCATTCCAGCATGGTGAATTCTGGATTGTGCAGGCGAGTCAATTCTCCATCTCTGAACACTTTCCCCAGAAAGTAAATTTTTTCCGCACCGGCGGCAAGCAGTTTCTTCATGGCATGTTCCGGAGAGGTGTGCATAAAAAGCCTGTGTGATTTTCCGTTAAAATCCCGAATATCCAAATCCACTGATCTGATATTGTTATCCAGTGTCGGATAGGGTGTCAGAACAGGCGCGTCGATTTCAAGAAATCCGCGGCTGTTGAAAAAGTCGCGAATGTTCTGTAAGATTTTAGAACGGACCTGAAACAATTCCCAGGATATTTCCTTTTGAGAAAGTCGATACCAATTTTTTTGATGAAGATCTGCGAACGTCATGACCTGTTAAATCCGCTTATTTTTGAAGAAAGATGTGGAGAAAAACTTTTGCATCGTTCAACACATTTTCAATAACGCAGTACTCATTCGGTGCATGGGCCATGTCATCGATGGTTGCCCAGCATGCCGCGTTCAAATTGTGCTCACGAAAATGCGCTGCGACAGTGCCGCCTCCGATTCCCATGGGTTTGGCCTCTTTTCCGAGTACATTTTTAACTGCATGCTTCAAAGCAAGAACCACCGGAGCATCAGACGGCGTTGGAGTCGGAGCGGAAATTGATTGGGGAGCAGAAAGTGTGATTTTAACCCCGAACTCTTTTTCCGTTTCATTGGCCCATAATTGGATTTGATCCTGAACTTTTTTCAATGGATATTCTGGCAGGATGCGGCAGTCAAAATAAAAAACATCCTCTCCGGGAATGGTGTTGATATTGGGCACATTCGATTCCTTTTTGGTGGGTTCAAAAGTCGATCCGGGAGGATCGTAAAGTGTATCCTTGCTGTCAAAAATCCGATAAAGGCCATCCATTTTTACCAAGAGATGTGCGGCGGCTTTATGTGCATTGATTCCTTTTTCAGGCATGGAAGCGTGGGTTTGTCTACCCTGAGTCTGTATTTTGAGCCATAAAATCGATTTTTCAGCAATCTCGATCATGGTCCCGTCCGGACTGCCGGCATCAGGAATAATGATCAGGTCCTGAGGCCGAAAGAAATCGGGCCGGGTTTTTAAAACATGGCCGATTCCATATTCAGAACCGGTTTCTTCATCGGATACTATCGCAAGCCCAACATCAAATTCGGGCATAATATTTTCATCTCTCAGTGCTTTCACAGCAAGAATGGAAGAGACCAGTCCCTGTTGATTGTCTTCGGTTCCGCGCCCGAAAAGTTTCCCGTCCTTTTCAATCACCTCATACGGGTTCGAATCCCAGAGTGATGGATCGCCCGGAGGAACAATGTCCATGTGAGACATGATCCAGATGGTTTTATTATTCGATTTTCCAGACAATTTAGCAATCAGATTCGGGCGATAGCCGCAAGAGACCCGTGTATCAGGCGCGTTGATCTCTTCCATAATTTCAGGTGAGAGTTCATCCAAAACTTTCTTGATAAAATCAGCTTTGTTCTTTTCTCCGTCACCTTCATTGTCCGGTCCGAGAGCAGGAATGACCGTGAGTTTCTTTTGTATTTGAATAAGGTATTTTTTATATGCATCGATTCGAGAGAAAAGACCGTCAAGTATGCTTGTATTCATATTAAAAATCCCCTGAATAAAATAATTTATAAAATGAATCTTATATAAGCTAATAAATCCAAGATTAATTTCAAGGAAAAAACTTGCCTTTTTGATGTTTATTTGATAAATTTTCAGAAACCGAGCCCCAGTAGCTCAGTGGATAGAGCAGCGGTTTCCTAAACCGTTGGTCGCAGGTTCAACTCCTGCCTGGGGTACAAAAAATAATTATAAATTTGTTGTTGATTCTGTCAGTGAAAATGTATATATTTCTTGGCCATTCACGTTTGATTTATTATATTCGTATACAAGGTCACGGGATTGCAGTAACAATTGACGATCATTACTACCGACCTTGAATAGGAGGTTCGGATGAAAACAAAAATCTTGGTTGTTGATGATGTGGATACAATCGCACGCGTTTATGCACGATTTCTTGAACGTCAGGGATATGAAGTGCATATCGCATACAATGGAGATGAGGCATTGATCCAGTACGATCAATTTAAACCCGATCTTGTCATCAGTGATATTCGCATGCCTAAAATGAGCGGATTTGAACTCGCAAGTGAACTCAGGAAAAGGAATCCCAATATAAAAATTATATTGATGACCGGTTATGCGGATGAAGCGGAAGTTCTGGAACAGCAGAAGAGCCATGGGTTTCCTTTTTTCACGAAACCCGCGGATCTTCAAACAACAGTCGCCAGTATTGTTGAAGAGGTATTGGCAGGAAAGTTTAAGGCCTGAGCAGTCATCACATTTTTAATTACGACAGGTAGCTATGTTAAAACCAAGGAAAAAATTGACCAAGCGTGAAATCAAGGAAGATGGGCTGGTGACCACTTATTTTCGAGTGCAAAAATATTTTAAAAAACATCAAAAAATAATTCAATACACACTTATGGGATTGGCTGCAGTCGTTGTGATCAGTGTTTTAATGGTTCGCAGCAAGAAAAATACGGAACGGGCTGTGATTGAAAAAATGGGTATTGCAGAACAATATTACTATACAGGAAATACTGGCAAAGCCGTTGAAATGTTCAAAGAGATCATTGAAACATATCCTGGAGCCGAAGCAAGCAGAAATGCCGTGTTTTTACTGGCAAATTCCTATTTTTCAAAACAGGATTATGATCAGGCAGAAAAATATTTCCGCCTGTTTTATGAAAAATATAATAAAAATGATATTTTTACGGCTTCAAGTCTGGCAGGCATAGCGGCATGTATGGAATCGAAAAATGAATTTGCGGAAGCGGCAGCCATGTATGAGAAAGCCGGGAAAAAATCAGAAGGCAGTTTTGAAGCACCTTTTCACCTGGAGAATGCTGCAAGGTGTTATTTGCTTGCAGGAGATAAAGAAGCAGGGAAACGAATTTATCAGATGATTTTGGATCGTTATCCAAAATCGGAACTAAACCGTCAAAATGAATTTATTCTGCAGTCTTTGTAAAAGCGGTTCTAAAACAGAAAATCGGTTCCGGTAATATTTTTTCTTGCATAAAGACATTTGATTTTTTATATTTATACGGTGTGGAAAGTGGGTTGCAAGCCCACTTTTTTTAATGGGCTGAAATTGAATAGAATTTAATAAGATATATATATTGTATAAATGCCCAGTTAAAATGATCAACAACAATAAGGAAAGCGATCAATGAATATTGACATCGTTGAGGCCGTCTCCCAAATTGCAAAAGAGAGAAACATCAATCGTGAAGCGCTGGTTGAAATTCTGGAGAGCATTTTTTTGTCCATGATTAAAAGGAAATACGGGACAACGGATAATTTTGAGATTTTTGTCAATATAGACAAGGGAGAGGTGGAAATATATCAAAACAAGGTCATCGTTAAAGAGGTGACTGACCCGGTGACTGAAATCGCCATAGAAAAGGCAAGGGAAGTAGGTCCCGATTTGGAACTGGGTGATGAGTATGTTGAAATTATCGATCCCACAAGTTTCGGGCGAAGACTGATCACTTCGGCAAAGCAGGGACTAAACCAAAAGATTCGTGAATCGGAAAAAGAAGTTCTCTTTAATGAATTCAAGGATCGAATCGGAGAAATCATTGTCGGGGATATTAGGCAGATCAACCGCGACGAGATTTTAATCGCAGTCGATCATATGGAAGTTGTCCTGCACAAATCCGAGCAAATATACAATGAACGGTGTCATCGCGGTGATACGATCCGTGCAGTTATCAAGGATGTAACCCGTACAAACAGGGGGCCGGAAGTAATCGTTTCCAGAACCGATTCCAAATTTCTGGTTCGTCTTTTTGAAATAGAAGTACCGGAAATTTACGATGGGATTATCGAAATTAAAGGAGTTGCCCGATTCCCCGGAGACCGGGCCAAGGTCGCTGTTTTTTCGAATGACAAGCGGATCGATGCGGTCGGAGCCTGTGTCGGATTAAAAGGTGTGCGAATTCAGGCCATTGTCAAAGAATTAAATAACGAAAAAATCGATGTAATCAACTGGAGCAGTGAACCGGAAATTTTTATCAGCCGAGCGTTAAGCCCCGCAAAACCGATTCGAATCATCATGGAAGAGGCAAAAAAGCAGGCAACAGCAGTGATTTCGGACGAACAAATATCTTTGGCCATCGGAAAAGGAGGGCAGAATCGTCAGCTTGCTTCAATACTGACGGGATATGAGATCACGACTGTAAAAGAGTCCGAATGGGCCGCCTCGGAAAGCAAGGAAGAGAAATTGTTGCTTGAAGATATTCCTGAATTGTCTAAAACAGTTCTTAAGAAGCTCATTGATGCGGGGTACGAAACAGCGGATGAGATTCTGGATGCGGGCAAGGATGTACTTTGCGAGTTAAAGGGATTGGGAGAAAAGAAAGCAGAAAAGATTATTGATATTTTAAATTCCTATTACGAAATGGAGCCGCAGGGAAAAAAGAAAGAATCAATCGATTCGATTGAATCATAAACTGAAGTTGATGGAGAGTAAGTTTGGAAGGAAAAATTAAAAAGGATACTAAAAAGAAGCGTATCTATCAGGTTGCCAAAGAATTTCATATTTCAAATGAAGCACTTATTGAATTTCTCAACGGACAAAAATTCAAAGTGACAAACCATATGGCACCTTTGTCTGCTGAGGTGTATGATCTTGTCCAGGAAAAATTCGGCCTCAAAGAGATTGAAGTTGAAAAAGAATCCGATATCAGAAGAAAAATCCAGGAAAAGAAAAAAGAGGATGAACTGCGCAAGGAAGCGATACGGCACGAGATAGATGAGATTCTTGAGCTCTCCAAAACGGATATTTATAAAACTGAAAAGAAGAAAAAAGTTCCGGCTGTAAAAGGAAAAAGAGCAGAAGAGGAAGCCGTAAAAGAAATTAAAGCGGGAGAGCAATCCAGGGAAATTGAATCGGAAAAAAAGCAGGCAAAAAAGGAACCCGGTGAGATTATTCAAAAGGCTGCTCGAATTGAGAAGAAAACCAAGGAGATAAAGTCTGAAATTACTGATAAGCCGGTCCGTCATTTAAAAAGAAGACCAAAAATAAAAAGAAGAGAAGAAGATGAGGATCGTATTGAATTATCCTCTTTGAAAGTGGTAAAGGGGATAGGGGAGAAGAAAGGGGTCCCAGAGAAAAAAGAAGAAGAAGGCTTCACTTCTCCATCGAAAAAGAAAAAGCGGCGGAAACGAAAACGCAGAAAAGTCACTGTACAAATTGATGAAAAAGAAATAGAGGCCTCGATTAAAGAAACGCTTGCCAAAATGGGGGAGACAACAAAACGGAAGCGGCGAAGAAGAGATAAGGATACAGGTGAAGAAGTTATCGAGGAAGGAAATTTTATTAAAACAACAGAGTTTGTATCGGTAGCGGAACTGGCTAATCTTATGAATGTAGATTCAAGCGAAGTTATTCAATCTTGTCTTTCACTGGGATTGATGGTTTCTATCAATCAGCGTCTGGAACATGATACTATTTTAATGGTAGCCGATGAGTTTGGATTTGATGTCAAATTTCAAACTGAATATGGCGAGGAATCTTTAGAAGAAAATCTGGAAGAAGAGGAAGAGGATATATCTACCCTGAAAGAACGCCCGCCTGTCGTAACGATTATGGGACACGTCGATCATGGAAAAACTTCGCTTCTGGATTATATAAGAGAAAGTAATATCATCGCTGGGGAATCCGGCGGTATTACCCAGCACATTGGTGCTTATGAAGTCAGTTTTAAGGGAAGGAAAATTACTTTTCTGGATACTCCCGGTCACGAGGCTTTTACCGCCATGCGGGCAAGAGGAGCTCAGGTTACAGATATTGTTGTTCTTGTTGTGGCAGCTGATGATAATGTAATGCCGCAAACGATAGAAGCCATTAATCACGCAAGGGCAGCAGGTGTACCCATTGTTGTTGCAATCAATAAGATAGACAAACAAAATGCCGATGTGGAACAAATTAAAAAGGGGCTTTCGGAGCATAATGTTCTGGTTGAACAATGGGGAGGCAAGGTTCAGTGCGTTGAAATTTCCGCAAAAACAGGTCAAAATGTGGATCACCTTCTGGAATCTATTCTGCTCGAATCTGAAATTCTCGAATTAAAGGCAAATCCGGATTGTATGGCAAAAGCGGTTATCATTGAGACACGCGTGGAACATGGACGAGGTATTGTCGGGACTATATTGATAAAAAAAGGTACGCTGAGGAAAGGACAACCTTTCGTAGCAGGTCAGCAGTACGGAAGAGTAAGGGCCATGTTCGATGAAAGAAACCAGCCCGTTACTTCCGCACCGCCGTCTACTCCGGTTCAGGTTTTGGGATTCAATGGGATTCCACAGGCAGGCGATGTATTTTCCATTGTAGAATCGGAACAACAGGCCAGAGAAATCGGGCTGAAGCGGCAGCAGCTTCGAAGAGAACAGAGTTTTAGGCAGGTTAAAAGGCTGACCCTGGATCAGATTTCAAAACAGATTGCAGAGGGAATCGTCAAGGAGCTTTCCATTATCATCAAAGCGGATGTGGATGGATCTGTCGAAGCTTTGAGCGATTCACTTATGGATTTGGGCAATGAGGATGTTTCCGTCCGCATTATTCATAAGGGGGTCGGGTCAATTGCGGAATCGGATGTACTTTTAGCTGAAGCTTCCCGTGCAGTGATTATTGGATTTCATGTTTCTCCTTCCGTTAAGGCAAAAGAACTGGCGCAAAGAGAAAATGTCGACATTCGTCTTTATAAAGTCATTTACGACGTTGTGAACGATATCAAACTGGCACTTTCAGGATTGCTGGAACCGGAATTGAGCGAAGAGATTATTGGAACGGTAGAGATAAGAGATATTTTTAAAGCTTCCAAGGTCGGTAATATTGCCGGTTGTTTTGTGGTTTCCGGAAAAATTGTTAGAAAGTGCTTGGCTCGATTGCTCCGTAATGACCAGGTGATTCATGAAGGTAAAATATCCTCACTCAAACGGTTCAAGGAAGATGTCAAGGAAGTGGCCAGCGGATTTGAATGCGGGATTACACTTGAAGGATTCAATGATGTCCAGGTGGATGATAAAATCGAAGCCTATCGAATTATTGAAACAGCAAGAACGTTAGAATAATGCTTATCGGTACCATTCAAATCGAATTGTTTTTACCGGGGGCTGGTTCTTTAAAAGAAAAACGTTTTGTATTGAAAAGTATAAAAACCAAAATCCGGAATTTATTCAACGTTTCCATTGCGGAAGTTGATTTTTTAGATAAATGGCAGCGTTCCATTTTGGGAATTGCCTGCGTCGCGAATAATAGGCGGTTTATCGACGAAACATTAAGCAAGGTCATGGGAGCAGTCGCAAAAGAGGATCGAATCGAAATCATCGATCAGGTCATTGAAATATTTTGAAAAATGCCAAGCAATCGATCAAAAAAAGTTGCCACACAGATCAAGAATGAAATTGGCAATTTATTACAAACGCAAATCAAGGATCCTCTCATCGGATTTGTCACCATTACGAATGTGCAAATGTCAGATGATTTGAGGAATGCAAAAGTTTATTTTAGTGTCCTTGGGGACAGTGAAAATAAGGAAAAATCAATACAAGGACTAAACCGGGCGAGAACGTATATACAGAATGAAATCGGTTCCAGGCTGGGATTGCGTTATGTTCCTATCGTAAATTTTTATATCGATGAAACTCTGGAATACCAGGAACATATTAACGAATTATTAAAGTCGCTGGATTCTACAGATATGGCGGGTGAAAGCTAAGAAAATAAATTATGGAGTGTCAAACAAAGAAACATTTAAACCGTCTTTTAGAAATCAAGTCGTATGTGGAACAGACAGATGATTTTTTAATTACAACCCATATTCGTTCGGATGGTGATTCGATTACATCCATTCTTCTTTTTGCTTCTATTTTACGGTTCCTGAAAAAACGTTTTTGTGTTTATATCGATGACGATATTCCGAGAAAATTAAATTTTCTCCCGGACATAGAGACTGTCGAGAACGGTAATAACAAAGGATGTGCATTCCAGCCCAGATGCGTTGTTGTCATGGATTGTTCCAGCCTTGATCGTGTTGGTTGTGTTAATAAGTTTGTTACAAAAGAATCAGTTATCATCAATATAGACCATCATCCGGGAAATCAGTCCTTTGGGGAATTTAATCTTGTCGATCCCGGGGAGAGCAGTACTGTAGAAATTGTCTATTCGTTGTTTTCCCTGTGGAATATTCCGCTTTCTCCGGAAAGTGCAACATTGATTTTTACCGGCATTATGAGTGATACGGGCAAGTTTGTATTTCCGAATACAACCTACCGTTCCCTGTCGATTTGTGCGGAAATGGTAAAACGCGGTGCCAAACCGGATAGGATTGCTTCGAATCTTTATTTTAGAAATTCCACGAATACTTTAAAGGCGCTGGCCGCGGCTTTGAATACGCTTGAATTTTATTGCGAAGGGGTTATTTCTTCAATTTATTTGAGTTACGAAGATTTATCTCGAAACGGAGAAGTCGATACGGAAGGATTTGTCGATTATTTACTCACGATAGAAGATACGGAAGTCGTTTTTTTTATGTTGGAAGAGAAGAAAGATTTTTATCGTGTGAGTTTTCGTTCGAAAAGAAAAGTGGACGTCAACGAAATCTCAAAATATTTCGATGGCGGAGGACACAGCCGGGCATCGGGCTGCTGTATTCAAGGGAAGCTGGATGAAGTCAAAAAAAAGATACTGGAAAGAATAAAAAAATATTTATAAAACATGGAAAAGTTTTACAGCACATTTGCGATTGATCGGGAAAACGGAGGAATAATAAGCATTAACAAGCCTTTGGGAATGACTTCGTTCCATGTCGTGCATCTCGTCAGAAAGTGGACCAATTTTGAAAAAGTCGGACATGCGGGGACACTTGACCCCATGGCCACGGGCGTTCTTCTTCTTTGCCTTGGCCGTGCAACAAAACAGGTTTCAAAGTTGATGGAATGGGAAAAGACCTATATCGGGACAATTAAGCTTGGAACATCAACAGAAACAGATGATAGCGAGGGAGAAGTTCTTTTCCGTCACAAAGTGGATGATTTTTCAACTGAAATGATCATTGAAACGCTTGAAAAATTCTGCGGCAGGATTCATCAAACACCGCCAATGTATTCTGCAATAAAAAAAGACGGAAAGAGGCTGTATAAATTGGCCAGAAAAGGAATCCATATCCAACGGGAACCGAGAGAGGTCCACGTGCATCGGATAGACCTTTTGGAGTGGAACAATCCAAAACTGACAATTCAAATTACATGTTCAAAGGGCACCTATGTTCGCGCCCTGGCAAGAGATATTGGGAATCATCTGGGAACAGGGGCCTTTTTATCTTCTTTAAAAAGGATACGTATCGGGCCACATAAATTGGAAGAAGCCTGTTCACTTGAAGCAATTGAATCTATGTGTCATGCTGATGAATGTATATCCGTATAGTTCTGAAATTCCCCGTTTGAAACGTGTTATTGCGACGCTGGGGACTTTTGACGGTGTTCATCGGGGACATCGGAAAATCATAAAATATCTGGTTGAAAGAGCGCAAAAACTAAACGGGAATTCCCTGCTTGTCACGTTTGACAAACATCCATTAAAGGTCATCAAAGATGGAGCCGGTTCGGTTGAAAATCTGTCTGCTTTTGATGAGAAGATCGCAATTATAGAGTCTCTGGGAGTGAAATATACTTTGCTTATTCCATTTACCAGGGAAATATCTCAATACGAACCTGAATATTTTTTAAAAAAGATAATTCTGGATCGATTGGAAGTGCATGAATTTGTAATTGGATATGATCATGCTTTCGGGAAAGGCCGCAGAGGAGACAGAAATTTTCTGATTGAGCTTGGTAAAAAATCGGGTTTTTCCGTCCATGTGGTAAATCCGGTTCGGATTAATAATGAGGTTGTCAGCAGCACGAGAATTCGTCAATTGCTTGATCAGGGAAAGATTCAAAGCGCCAATGAGATGCTGGGTAGCAATTACTCTCTGAATGGTGTTGTAAAAAAGGGCAAGGGAATGGGAGAGAAATGGGGCGTTCCGACTGCCAATCTTTTTTTGTCCGATGATAATCAGAAATTAATACCGAAGAATGGCATTTACGCCGTGCTCGTATAT
This sequence comes from uncultured bacterium, assembly GCA_964617625.1. Lineage (GTDB taxonomy): Bacteria > Zhuqueibacterota > QNDG01 > QNDG01 > DSAB01 > CAZTZL01. The sequence goes on along the minus strand of CAZTZL010000017.1, from coordinate 28,141 downwards.
TTGGGTAAAAAGCGTTTTCAGGGGGTCTGTTATATTGGAACTTGTCCCACTGTAGACGGAAATCAAAGAGAGATTGAGATACATCTGCATCGGTTTCAAGGCGATCTGTATGATCGGGAATTAAAGATTGAATTTATCGATTATATTCGAGAAGAAAAAAAATTTGAGAACGTTGATGTAATGGTATCAGAGATAGAAAAGGACAAAGCGACAAGTATAAAGATATTGTCGAAAATTACAGGAGGAATACATGGGCTTGAACAGTGAGTCTAAAAAGGAAATGATCAGTAAATTTGGTAAAAATCCCCAGGATACGGGGAGAACGGAAGTTCAAATTGCACTTCTCACCAAAAGGATTGAACATTTGACGGAACATTTTAAAGTGCATAAAAAAGATCATCATTCGCGAAGAGGGTTGCTGAAACTGGTTGGCCAGAGAAGAAGGCTTTTAGACTATTTAATCCGTTCGGATATTGAAAAATATCGAGATTTGATTAAAGAATTGGGAATACGGCGCTAAAACAGATCGTATTCATATTTGAATCATAAAAATAAATTAAAACGATCAATAATTACTAACTTATCCTGATGATTGTTTTTTTTAGGAGTTAATCTAAATGTTATGTAACAAAAGTATTGAATTGGGGGAAAGAACACTCAGTATCGAAACCGGAAAAATCGCAAAACAGGCCGATGGCACTGCAGTCGTTCGGTACGGTGATACTGTCATTCTTGCGACAGTCTGCGCGAGCAGGGAACCGATCGAAAACAGAGGATTTTTTCCACTTTCTGTTGAATACCGGGAGAAGGCATATGCCGCAGGAAAAATCCCCGGTGGATTTTTCAAACGGGAAGGAAGACCTTCGGAAAAGGAAATATTGAGTGCCAGATTAATCGATCGTCCCATTCGTCCTCTTTTCCCAAAGAACTATAACCATGAAGTTCAGGTCATCATTACTGTCCTGTCATCAGACAGGGAAAACGATGCCGATGTTTTAGGAACGATAGGAGCTTCCGCAGCAATTTCAATTTCCGGAATACCGTTTGACGGACCTGTCGCTGCCATGAGAATTGGGAGGATTGGCGGCCAGTTTATAATCAATCCGACTTTCAGTCAGCTAGAAAAAAGCGATCTCAATATAGTTGTAGCCGCTTCCGAAGACGCAATTGCGATGGTAGAAGGTGAGGCTTTTGAGATTTCCGAAGCGGATCTTGTTTCGGCTCTTGAATTCGGACACATAGAAATTAAAAAAATTATCAAGATGCAAAATGAACTCATCAAAGAAGTCGGTAAAGAGAAACAGACAATTGAAGAAAGTCCGATTGATGAAGAACTAAAGCAGAACGTTATTCGGGAAACGAAAAAAGCATTCGAGAAAATTTTAGGAATCAAGAGCAAGCTAGAAAGATCGAATATTGTTGCCCAGTCACTGAAAGAAATTCAGGAACAATTGGCTGAAGCCTATCCTGAACAAGAATCCGTCATTGCTGAGATGTTTTTCGAAACAGAAAAAGAGCTGATGAGAAGTATGATACTCGATAAAAAAGTGAGGATCGACGGCAGGCAGTATGACGACATCCGGGATATTACATGTGAAATTTCAGTGCTTCCGCGAACTCACGGCTCGGCGCTTTTTACGAGAGGTGAAACGCAGAGTTTGACAGCAGTCACACTTGGTACCAAAGTGGACGAGCAGCGGATCGAAGGCCTGGATGGGGAATCCTGGAAAACCTATATGCTGCATTACAATTTTCCGTCATTCAGTGTTGGAGAAGTAAAACCTTTTCGAGGTCCGGGTCGGCGGGAAATCGGACACGGTAATCTGGCTGAACGGGCTCTTAAACCCGTGATTCCTTCTGAAGAAACATTTCCCTATACCATCAGGATTGTTTCCGATATTCTTGAATCCAACGGATCCTCTTCGATGGCCACGGTGTGCGCCGGATCACTTTCCATGATGGATGCCGGAGTGCCGGTGAAAGATGCAGTAGCCGGGATTGCCATGGGGCTCATTAAAGAAGAAGAAAAAGTGGCGATTTTAACTGATATCATCGGGGATGAAGATCATCTCGGAGATATGGATTTTAAAGTGGCCGGGACCAGGAAGGGCATTACCTCGTGCCAGATGGATATCAAAATAAAGGGTGTATCTTCAGAACTTCTCACTGATGCCCTTGAAAAAGCCAATCATGCAAGAATCAAGATTCTGGACATTATGAGTCAGACCATCTCGAAATCAAAGGAAGATCTTTCTCCATATGCTCCAAGAATTTTCTCAATGAGAATCGATACAGATGATATTGGAATGGTGATTGGTCCGGGTGGGAAAATGATTCGTGAAATAATCGAGAAATCGGGTGCTGAAATAAATATTGATAATGATGGTATCGTTCAAATTGCCTCTGCTGATGTTAATTCCTGCCAGATTGCAAAGGAGATGATTGAAGATCTGGTGCGAAAACCTGAAATCGGGAAAATATACAAAGGCAAGGTAAAGAAGATCACCAATTTTGGCGCTTTTTTGGAAATTCTTCCTGGCAAGGAAGGATTGCTTCACATCTCTGAGATCGCGCTTCAACGTGTTAATCGGGTGGAAGATCACCTTAAATTGGGCGATGTCATTGAAGTCAAATTGCTGAATATCAGCCCAGAAGGCAAATTTGACCTCAGCAGAAAAGCAGTTTTGAAAATGGAACAAGGACAAGAATAAAATTCGATTTTATCAAGCGAATGGTTGTTTGCTTCAATCGTTTTGAGTTTGATTTGAACAGACCAAATAAAAAACATGTTCCGATTCTTACCTTTCATAAAGTTGATACGGATTTTGAGTGGGGGGTGACGCGAATCACCCCCGGTCAATTCCGGCGGATACTGGAATTCCTTAAAAAAAACGGATATCATTCTATTTCTCTCGAGCAGCTAATCGATTGTACATTTCCACTTCCCGAGAAACCGGTTATCCTGACTTTTGATGACGCTTATGACAGTATATACCGGTATGCCGCGCCATTGATGCTGGAACATGGATTTACAGGAACGATTTTTGTCATTTCCGAGTTTGTCGACCGCTGGAACGACTGGGATGTCAATATGGGAGGCAAAAAGTTTAAGCATCTTTCCTGGAGCCGGCTTGCAGAATTAAAGAAATTGGGATTCGAGATTGAATCGCATGGTATGACACATGCTGATATGACACAGATCGATGATGGTCGTTTATTTCAGGAATTGTCCAATTCAAGGAGAGAGATTGAAAACCATGTCGGGCATCAAGTTCAATTTATCTCTTTTCCATTCGGAAGATATAACGACCGGGTCATTGATACGGCAGTTCGCTGTGCCTATAAAAAAGGGTGTGGATATTTCAGGAAAAATCTGAACCGTAAGGAAGAAATGTTTATTTTAGAAAGAAAAGCGTGCTATCTTTTTGATACGATGTGGAATCTCAGAGCGAAATTAGAGCAGTCTCCCTGGACATTTATGGAAAATTTGAAACTTCGGGCGGTTAATCTGGGTTCTTATGGAACCTTGCTGCTTAAAAAGGGGGAATATCGTTAGTTAGAAAATAGTGCTTTTATTGAGGTCAACCATGCCGAATTTGACTATCAGACGATTATATTATACGGTGCGTGATGTCAGGGAAATTGCCAAGATTTCATCCCAAACATTGAGGTTGTGGGAAGAAAAATTCCCGGTTCTTCACCCTGCCAAAAGTAAAGCCGGAAGACGGCTGTTCAAACAGAATGACCTGGATACAATTCTATGCATTAAAAAACTGAAAGATGCCGGATACAAAGATACGAAAATACTTGAACTTTTACAGAATGCCGAAACACATTTTAACATAGATGATGTGATCGAAAGAAAGCATAAGACAGAGAAGCGGAAATTTATGCATGAAATTTTTCACGATTTGGAAGAGATTTTAAAGATTTTGGACGAAAATTGAAAAGTTCATCCGCTGTAATGTCCGCGCAACATCTCTTCATGTCATTCAATAATTTTACCTTTTGAATAAGACCCCAGAATTTTTAAAAATGATGTAATTTCCTTCAAATGATTGATCGCGTTTTGGCAGGTTACTTCCTCCATACTTCCGTCAAAATCGAGATAGAACCAGTACTTCCAGGGACCTTTGCGCAGCGGACGTGATTCAATTTTTAACAGATTAATCTCTCTCAGGAAAAAAACACTCAGCGCCTTGAACAGGGCCCCGGGGATGTCTTTTGTGCTGAACACAATGGATGTTTTTGCGTCTTTTTTAGGGTTCTGCGGTGTTTTAGCAATAATCAGAAAACGTGTAAAATTCTGATGATTGTTTTCAATGTCCTTTTTCAGGACATGCAATCCATAATCCTGGCCTGCTCTTGAACTTGCGATTGCGGCACTGTTTATCTTGTTGTTTTCCATTATAAATCTTGCGGATCCCGCGGTATCATACATGGGGGTAATTTCGACTCCTTTAAGAGTTTCCAGGAAATTTGAACATTGTTCAAGTGCCTGCGGATGCGAACAGATTGATTTAACATCAATCAGTTTTACATTCGGCAAGGCCAGAAGATGGTGCTTGATACTGAGTATGATTTCACCGACAATCGAAAGATGAAAATCAAGCAGCAAGTCAATGTTTTGATGAATGCTCCCGGTGAGTGAGTTTTCAATAGGAATCATTCCAAAGTCGCACCGGTCATGTAAAACCGAGTCGAAAATATCCTTAAATCCGTTATGCGCTACCGCTTCGATATTTTTGGGCCAGAAATGATAAGCGGCGTCTTCACTGTAGGCGCCTCGTTCTCCCTGGAAGGCAACTTTAATCATCTTGATTTCCTGTCATTTCCTTTACTATTAATGGATTTTATAAAGATAGAATATAAAATAATAAGTGTCAACCGGTATTTTCTTATTGAATTGTATGTGTGGTTTGTTAAATTGTATACACGAAGAAATCAGTAAGGGAAATTGGATCGCTGCCATGAAAATCAGAATTATTACGATCGGTAAAAACAAAATTCAATATTTGATAGAAGGAGAGAAGAATTACCTCAATCGGTTGAAACGGTACTGTCCGGTGGAAATGAACTCAACAAAAAGCAGTCAAGGTGGAAAAATATCTGTAGAGATCATGAAAGAAGAAGCACAAAGAATAAAATCAATAAATCTGGATGATGCGTTTGTTGTTGCTGTCGACCGTTTGGGAAAAGAATTGAACACAATCGAACTGTCGCAAAAGATTCAAAATTGGCAGAATCAGGGTGTTCAGGATCTGGTCTTCCTGATCGGAAGCGCCTGGGGGCTGGATCAGTCACTCATCCGGAGAGCCGATTTTGTTTTGTCATTGTCAAGATTGACTTTTCAGCATGATATGGTCAGAATGATTCTTCTGGAACAGCTCTACCGATGCTTCACGATTATCAGGGGAGAGAAGTATCATAAATAAAAATAGAATTGTTATTCATGCCGATATGGATGCATTTTTTGCTTCGGTGGAACAGAGAGATCATCCTGAATATAGTGGGAAATCTGTCATTGTCGGAGCAGATCCTAAAAACGGGAAGGGGCGGGGTGTCGTTTGTGCAGCATCCTATGAGGCAAGAAAGTATGGTGTTCACTCTGCACAGCCCATCTCGCAGGCGTATCGATTGTGTCCCGGCGGTATTTTTTTACCGCCTCATGGAAAACGCTATGCAGAAGTAAGCAAAAATATCATGCGAATATTCAGGAAATATACTCCTTTTGTGGAGCCAGTCAGCCTGGATGAAGCTTTTTTGGATGTATCCGGAACTGACCGTTTATTTGGAAATGCTGAAATGACAGGCAGAAAAATCAAGGAAGAAATATTTCAGCAGGAACAACTGACAGCATCGGTTGGCATTGGACCGAACAAGCTCATCGCGAAGATTGCTTCCGATCTGGAAAAACCGAATGGATTCGTTCTTGTTAAACCGGATGATGTCCGGTCTTTTCTGGAACCGCTTGCCATATCGCGGCTTTGGGGTGTCGGCAGGAAAGCGGAAGAAAAACTTGTTGCCATCGGTATTCGTACGATTGGAGACCTCTCCGGAATGTCGGAATCTGCGCTCATTGAAATGTTCGGGAAAATGGGGACCATGATTTTCAAATATGCAAGGGGAATCGATAATGATCCTGTCATCTCCTTTAGGGATGCAAAATCCGTCAGTAATGAAATAACGTTTGATCATGATACGTCCGATCAGGAACTGCTTCAAAAAACACTGTTGAAGCTTTCTGAAAAAGTCGCTTTCCGGCTGCGGAAAAATCGACTACAGGGAAAAACAGTGGTTTTAAAAATACGTTTTTCGGATTTTACAACCCATTTGAAGCATAACACTTTAAAGAATCCGACCTGTTATGATCATGACATTTATCAAAAAGTGCTGTCGCTGTTTAAATGTTTTAATCAAATGAATCAGTCGGTTCGTTTGCTGGGAGTGGGTGTAACTAAATTGATTACAAAAGATAAGGAACAAATTGATCTCTTTCAGATGGAAAATCAAAAGGTTAAAAAAATGTCGGAAGCTGTCGATATGATTCGATTAAAATTTGGAGAGAAAGCGATTCAAAAAGGCGGGTACAAGAACTCAATGCCGGATCCCCGATAAAAAAAAGTCGCGGATTCCGGAAAAACCGTTGACAATTGAAATGAAAAATGATAAATTAAAACTTCAATTCTAAAAAACAAATGTGATGCGCAAAAAAATAATTCAGAATATAGAAAAAATTGAAATCCATCAATCTAAAAATCGTGCAATAGCCACTATTGCTCTATTATTTTGCATTTCTTTTATCCTTTTTTACAGCTATTTTCTCTTCATCCCGTGGAAAACAATCTCCAATCCCGGATCGGTCCCGATCACGATTGAAAAGGGGATGAGCCCGAAAGACATTTCCGATTCCCTTTTTGTCAATGGCATTATCCGGAGTTCAGAGCAATTTCTCGTTGCAGCTAAATTATTGGGTGTCAGCCGGAAACTGCAGGCAGGAGAATATATTTTTAAAAGAAAGATTAATAACAATTACAGGGTACTTAGTAAGTTGTATCGCGGTGAAACCATGCTAAAGAAAGTCACTTTTCCGGAAGGGCTTCGAGCCGAAAAAATTGCGAGCATCTTTTTTCAAAACATGAAAGTAGATTCCGCTGAGTTTATGTATGATTTACGAGACACATTGTTTATCCGTCAGCTCGGTCTCGATGTGAACTTTTTAGAAGGCTATCTCTACCCCGACACTTATTTTTTCAGTTTTAAAATGACTCCGGAAGAAATGATCCGGACTATGGTTTCTCAATTCAAAAAAATATTTACTTATCAAATGGCGGAACGCGCTAAAAAAATCGGTATGTCCGTTCATGAAGTCGTGATACTCGCTTCTATTGTGGAAGGCGAAGCCGTTCTGGATTCGGAACGCAAATCCATTGCCGCTTTGTATCTTAACCGCTTGAAGAGGCACATGCGCCTTCAAGCCGATCCCACGATACAGTACATCATCGACGACGGCCCGAGAAGATTGTTCAATAAAGATCTGAAAATCAAATCGCCATATAACACCTATATGTATACCGGTCTTCCTCCCGGGCCGGTTAACAATCCCGGCCTGGCTTCGATCATGGCCGTACTGTACCCGGATTCGGTGAATTACCTTTATATGGTGGCCAATGGGGACGGTACGCACACATTTTCAAGCACATTGTCCGACCATCTTGATGCAAAACGGCATTTGGACAGAATTCGAAAAAAGGTCAAATACAATTCGCGATAACCTATTTGAATATGGAAAACTGTGATTAAAAAAACGACATTTCCTCTGGAAACACTCAATCCCCAGCAACTCGAAGTCGTCACGGCGAATCCCGGTCCGGTTCTCGTTCTCGCGGGGGCAGGAAGTGGAAAAACACGAGTGCTCACATACCGTATTGCGTATCTCATTCACGAATTGGGTGTTTCGCCAAGAGAAATACTGGCAATGACGTTTACGAATAAAGCGGCTTCAGAAATGAAGGAGCGAATTGCCAAAATCACACCGATCGATAAAAATTTATGGATCGGTACATTTCACTCCATCTTTGCCAGGATCCTGCGCGTTGAAGCGGAGAATCTTGGCTATCAGCCGGATTTTGTGATATACGATTCTGATGATCAGGAACGGCTGGTCAAATCGATTCTGCAGGATTTGAATTTTGCCCCGTCGCAATATGCGCCGAAAAGTGTTCTTTCCGCGATATCGCGGGCTAAAAGCAGTCTCATTCTGCCGGAAGCGTTTATGAGAAGCACAAAGAGCCCATTTGAAGAAGTTATCGCTCAAATCTATCCGGAATATCAAAACCGTTTAAAAACACACAATGCATTTGATTTTGACGATCTATTGATCTCCCCGATTTTTCTTTTCGAAAAATTTCCCGATCTGCTTGAAAAATACCAGTCACGTATGAAATATATTCTTGTGGACGAATATCAAGACACCAACCGGGCGCAGTATCAGTTAATTTATCTGCTGGCAAAAAGTCACAAGAACCTGTTTGTCGTTGGAGATGACGATCAATCGATTTACCGTTGGAGAGGCGCCGACCTGAGAAATATACTGGAATTCGAGAAGGATTTTGCTGATACGCAGATTTTTCGCCTGGAACAAAATTACCGGTCCACGCAAAATATACTGATAGCTGCCAATTCCGTGGTTAGAAAAAATCTTGGCCGGAAAGAAAAAACATTGTGGTCCAAAAAAGAGCACGGAGAAAAAGTCGAAATATTCGAAGTGCGGGACGAACGGGAAGAAGGCGCTACTGTGGTCGAAAAAATACAGGAGGAAGTCTTCCGTAAAAAAAGACATTTCAGTGATTTTGTTGTTCTGTACCGCACCAATGCGCAGTCCCGTATTTTGGAAGACTCTCTGCGCCGGAACGGTATCAGTTATGTCATTGTGGGAGGCGTCCGGTTTTACGAGCGAAAAGAGATCAAGGATATCCTGGCCTATCTGAAATTAATCATGAATCCCAGGGATGAGGTCAGTTTGAATCGGATCATCAATTTTCCTGCACGCGGCATCGGCGATGTATCCCTGCAGAGATTGCAGAACTGGGCCAGATCACAAAATCTGGATTTGTTTCATGCCGTTCAAAAAGCCGAAGAAATTGAGGAAATACCGACGAGAACCCGTCAGAGTATCAAAAGGTTCTATCAAATCATTCAAACCTATATCGGATTGAAAGACAAGATTTCTCTCAACGAACTGGTGCGTACATTGATTGATGAAACCGGCCTGCTCGCTATGTACAAAACAGATACGAGCGTTGAAGGAGAAACGAGAAAAGAGAATGTTCAGGAATTTTTGAATGCGATCAACGATTATGTCCGCACGGACAAGGAGACGTCTCTCAGGGGATTTTTGGAAGAGGTCGCGCTGATCGCAGATATCGACAACTGGGACCAAAAAGCCAATGCCGTCACACTGATGACACTGCACTGTGCAAAGGGCCTCGAATTTCCCGTGGTCATGATTACAGGGCTTGAGGATTCGCTTTTGCCCATATCGCGAAGCCTGGATAATTCGGAAGATCTTGAAGAGGAGAGACGGCTGTTTTATGTGGGATTGACACGGGCAAAAGAAAAGGTCTATCTGTTCTATGCACTGCAGAGAAGTTTCATGAATGACATGGCGTTTCGGCTGCCCTCACGGTTTCTGGATGATCTGGACCCATCCGTGGTCAACTGGACAAAGGCTGTAATCCGGGAATATGGAAAACCTTTTCAAAGGCGACGTCAATTTGTAGCGGAAGCTTCTTTCGAACCCCATCCGGATTATGAAAATATTTCGCAGGAAACATCACCATTAAAAATCGGAATAATGATCGAACATGAGATTTACGGCAGGGGAAAGGTCATTAGAATCGAAGGGAAAGGTCAAAAACAGAAAGTCGGAATTCGATTCGACAGCGGCGTCGAGAAGAAATTCATGACGCAATACGCAAGGTTTACGATTATATAAAAATCACACTGATCGTCCGGAGTTAAACTCCAGACGAACGAAGAGGAAACATGGAAAAACTGTTAATTCGACCTTACCATACCGACGATGAAGAAGCAGTTATCGATCTGTGGCAGGTATGCAATCTGGTCGCTCCTCAAAACAATCCGAAACGGGATATTGAAAGAAAGATGCGAGTCCATCCCGAATGGTTTTTTGTCGGCATATTGGATGATCAAATTATCACAACCTGCATGGCCGGCTATGATGGGCATCGCGGCTGGATCAACTATCTGGCCGTTTCACCAAAGTATCGGCATCAGGGGATTGCCACATCAATGATGATTCATGCAGAAAGCTTATTGAAAGCCGCCGGATGTCCGAAAATCAATTTGCAGATCAGAGAAAGCAATTCAAAAGTCATTCCATTTTATCAAAGTATCGGATACAGGCAGGAGCCGGTACTGAGCATGGGAAAACGGCTTGAGAACGATGAGATTGATACAACTGATGCGGATAAATCGTGATTCCTCTTGAGATATGTCTTCCGATATAAAAACGCTAAAATGCATTCCTCTAAATAGAAGATCATTTATCTTCTTAAATATTTAAACTATCCAATTTAATGATAAGAAGTATTATCACTTCTAAACTGTCTTTTTATATTTCATCGATGCAAGTGCCGTTGTCGAGAGGGCAATCAACCCGATTAAAAGAAAATCCCGCAGGACATCCTTGAAACCGCTTCCTTTCAGTAAGACCATACGGGCGACGCGAATGAAATAGGCGGCCGGATTGAGCAGGTTAATTTTTTGCGCCCAGCGGGGCATGCTTTCATCCGGTGTGAAGATACCGCTCATCAGAACAAGGATGATCATGAAGAAAAAGCAGATGAATAAATATTGCTGTTGTGTTGAAGCAAACGTACTCAAAAAAAGGCCGAGGCCCATCACAGCAATAAGATAGATTATGGAAAAACCAAACAGAAGAAGCAGGTTCCCCTCAAATGGCAGCCCGTAGGCAAGGCGCGCCAGAAACAATCCAAAGGCCAGATCAACCATACCAATCACCATGAACGGAATCATCTTTCCCAGAATGAATTCATGTTTTTTGATGGGTGTTACGTTGATCTGTTCACTTGTACCGATTTCTTTTTCTCTCACCAGATTCAAGCCTGACAATAAAAATCCAATGGACGTGACCAGTATGGCCAGAATGCCCGGCGCCATGTAAATCCGGTAGTCCAGTCCGGGATTGTACCAGAACCGGTTGAGGATATTGATCTGCGGAGCAGGCTGGACTGGTTTGATCGCAATGTTCTCTAAAATGATTTCCCGGTTATAATCTCTGATCAGCGTGGATAGGAAAGCTGTGGCATTCTGTGCGAGTGTCCCATTGATGCCGTTGACAAGAAGCTGTATTTGTGCAGCATCCCTTTTGATGAGATCGCGTTCAAATCCTGCCGGAATGGACAGAATCGCATCCACTTTACCCCGGTTCATGGCATTTTGAGCCTGTTCGATGGTGGACGCGTCCTGTTCGATTCTGAAAAAGGGGGAACCTTCAAGTTTGTTGATCAGGCCCCTGGAGATCGAAGAATGATCCCGGTCGAGAATGCTGACCCGGATGTTTTTGATGTCAAATGTAACCGCTGGTACCAGAATCAGCATCTGAACAATCGGCATGAGGACGATGACTCGGGCCATGAACGGATTTCGCCGAATTTGTGTGAATTCTTTTTGAAGCAGATATTTGAGTCTCATTGTGATTTATTCCAATCGCAGCCGGAACTTTTTGGCGCTCAATCCGAGGAAGAAAACCATCATTCCGATCAGAATCAGGGTTTCCTTCCAGACATATTGAAACCCGATTCCCTTAAGCATGATAGCCTTGATAATGTGAATGAACCATCTTGGCGGCAGAATCAGGCTGATGATTCGATAAAATAAAGGCATATCTTCAATCGGAAAGATAAATCCTGAAAGGATGATGGTTGGCAGCATCAATCCTAAAAGTGACATAAAAATCGCCTGCTGCATAGTGGATGAAACTGTTGAAATAAAGATGCCGATTGAAAGTGACAAACCGATATAGAGCAGGCTTTCGAAGAGGAGAAGTATCAGACTGCCCTTGACAGGTAGGCCGAATACCAGATTGGCCATTGTCAGGATAATCAGGACATCGATAAACGCAAGTACGATGTATGGCGTCACTTTGCCGATGACAATCTGGAAAGGACGCAATGGGGAGACAAGAAGCACTTCCATGGTACCGAATTCTTTCTCGCGGACGATTGTGACCGAAGTCATGAGCGCACAGATTAAAATCAGGATAAGGGACATCAATCCGGGCACGAACATGTATTCGCTTTCAAGACGGGGATTGTAAATCATACGCACTTCAGGAAGAATTTTCATTCCCGGAAATTGTGATAGTTCCTGATTGAAACTCGTGATAATGGCCTGTGTGTATGTTGCGATCAGTCTGGCTGTATTCGGTTCAGAGCCATCGATGATCAGGCTGATATTCGCCTCGCCATCACGGCCGAGATTTTTTCCAAATTCCGGTTCGAACACAAGAACTTCTTTTACTTTTCCTTCTTTGAATAAGGCATCAATTTTTGATGTAGTGGACAGTTCTTGTGCTACTTCGAAGAATTCCGAAGCATCGATTTTATCAATCAGACTTCGTGTGATTTCATCGTGCGATGGATCGATCACGGCAATTTTAGCCTCCCGGATTTCAGTGGATACCACATATCCGAAAATCATGATCTGCGCGGCCGGAATACCGAACAAAATAATCAGTGTCCTGAAATCACGGAAAATATGGAGGAATTCTTTATGTATAAATGCGAACAGCTGTTTCATTTGACAGAGGTTTCCATACATCAATCAATTTGTTATATACGCTCGGAAAAGCGAATCCAACCGATTCATATTGTTTTCCTATTGGTTATCATTCAATTCAAGTCCAAAGTAGGAATGTTAATTTTTATCCGGGATGATTTCCGGACGGGCAATTTTCACGAACACATCATGGATGCTGTCCACTCCGTATTGCTTTTTAAGGTCGTGCGGCTTTCCAATCGCAACGATTCGTCCGGAATCCATGATGCATATCCGGTCGCAGTATTCAGCTTCGTCCATATAATGCGTGGTGACAAAGACAGTGATGCCGTCATGCGATGCCTCATAGATCATGTCCCAAAACTGTCGGCGTGTAATGGGATCGACACCTCCGGTCGGTTCATCCAGAAAAACGATGGATGGATTGTGAATAATGGCGACGGCAAAGGCCAGTTTCTGACGCCATCCAAGCGGCAGGTCTGAAATTAAAGTGTTGCGTTGTCCGTTTAATTCAAGTTGATTCAGTAAAACATGAATGCGGGATTTTATTTCTTTTGCCGAAAGCCCGTATATGCCGCCGTAGAGACGCATGTTTTCGGATACGGTTAAATCTTCATACAATGAAAATTTTTGGCTCATATATCCAATTCGGGTTTTAATTTGTTCGGCATAGTGCGACACATCCAGCCCGGCTACAAAGACTTCACCTGAAGTCGGCCGGGAAAGACCACAGAGAATGCGCATGGCTGTGGTTTTGCCAGCACCGTTGGCGCCTAAAAATCCGAAAATTTCGCCCCGAAAAACCTCAAAATTCAGCCTGTCGTTGGCCACAAATGGTCCAAATTTTTTGACAAGATCCTTGACTGTAATGACTGTTTTTTGCTGCATTTTCTAAACTTTCTGCATTAACTTCAGAAAACAATCTTCGATTGTGGGACGGACGGACATGATAGAAATTCCCCCTTTTATTTTTTTGGAAAGGGCAGCATTCAATGTGGATATATCCAGTTTATTGTCCCGTGTGGTAATGTGAACAGCATCACCGAACACATTTACCGAATCAATATAAGATATTTTACGGAGCGCATGAATCAAGTTGTAACGATCCGCGGAGCGTACGGACCACAATTTATTCCCGTAAGATTTCAGGATTTTCGGTGGTGTATCGATCGAAAGAATATTTCCTTTCTGTATCAGGGCGACACGGTCGCACCCGCCGGCTTCGTCCATGTACGGGGTCGAAATTAGGATAGTGATGCCCTGTTTCTTGAGATTTTTAAGGATTTGCCAGAATTCCGTGCGTGAGACCGCATCCACGCCGGTTGTGGGTTCATCTAACACCAGGAGCCGCGGCGCATGGATCAAAGCGCAGCAGAGGGCCAGTTTCTGTTTCATGCCGCCGGATAGTTTGCCGGCTGGGCGCGATTCGAATGGTTCGAGGCGGGAATAAATATCCTTGATCAATGCGTAATTGATTTGAACAGTTGTACCGAATACGGATGCGAAAAAATTTAAATTTTCTTTTACAGTCAGATCCTGGTACAACGAAAAGCGTCCGGGCATGTAGCCGATCATCCGGCGCAATTTATGAAATTCCCGGACAACATCCAGACCAAACAGGACAGCCGATCCGGTATCCGGTAATATCAGAGTGGTCAGAATCCGGAACAGCGTGGTTTTACCTGCACCGTCGGGCCCGATGAAGCCGAAAATTTCATTTTCTTCTGACGAGAAAGTAACGTTGTCCAGGGCCTGGACTGCTTTGTATTTTTTTGAGAGATTTTGAACTTTGATCATGTGTCTTGCTCGAAAATCACTTCTCCGGGCATTCCTATTTTTATTGTGCCGTCATTTTTGACTGTCACTTTCACTGCATAAACAAGATCGATGCGTTCTTCTTTGGTTTGAATGAATTTGGGCGTAAACTCCGCCTCATTTGAAATCCACAAAATTTTCCCGGGAAAGGTGATATAATTCTTTCCATTATCTACACGAACCTGGCAAGTTTGTCCGATTTTAATCTGTCCAAGTTGTCCCCCGGAAACATACACTTTCAGCTGCATCTCTTCCAAGTTTGCAATTTTATAGAGAGGTTTTCCGGTTGCGGTCATTTCAAACTGTTCCGAATAGGTTTCAAGGACCCGGCCGTTAATCGGATTGATGATCCGTGAACGGAATATTTGTTCATTTAATAACTCCAGATTGGCCGCCACAGCATTCTTTTCAGAAACTGCCGATTCTTTCTGGGCCAGGGCAGCCCGCCGTTGTTTTTTTAGCACCTTTTGTGCGCCATTTAAATCGTCCAGCTGTTTCTGTGGAGCGGCGTTCCCGGCAACCAGCACTTCAGTCCGGGAAAGATCTTTTTCAAGATTGAGAAGCTGCTGATCGATGACAGATATTTGGTCCTCGACCTGTCTGATCTGGGCATTCATTGAAACAAGATGGGCAAGGAGTTCCTTTTTTTGCAGCACCAGGATGGCTGTATCCACAGTTGCCACATACTGACCTGCATTAAGCAAATCTCCTTCATTCAATGCCATTGCAATCAGTTTTCCTGTTGATTCGGAGGAAACGATCACTTCGTTTGCTTCAAAATTTCCATACGCATCCGCCAGTTTACTGCGGCGAGAGCAGCCGACGGTGAATAATGTGACAATGCATAATAGGATAATTTTTTTCATGGTTTTTCCTTAACTTTTTAATTCAGTGTGAATTGTCTAATGTTGTTCCTGAATAAAAACGAATCACCTGATCTTGACCGAGTTAATCACCAATCCGGGAAGTTCTTTCTTGCGCTTTTCTATAAATTCATCGAAGGTTATGTTTTCCTGTTCCAATAATTTCTCAAGTAACCCTTTGGCTGCGAAGGGGAAGACGCTGAGAGCGATGAGATTGATGAGAAGCTGCATTTTGTCCATGCGCATCATCCGGTTCTGTTTCATGTCTTCTTCAAGTTGATCAAATAAATTTTGACGGAGGAGCGTGATCCGTTCCGAAGTAAAAAATCGGGAAATACGTTCGGGATGTTGATTGATCTCGTTTAATAGGAACGCCGGCAGGATCGGATGGCTCTGCAGGAATGAGATGTGTTCTTTATAAAATAAAGCAACTTTTTCTTTCCATGGAAGTTTCTGATCAAGACAGCCAAAAAGTTTATTGAACATAAAACCGGCCATGTGTTCGAAAACGGCGTCGAATAATTTTTCCTTGGTTCGATAATAATAATGCAAAAGCGCTTTGTTGATGCCGGCTTTATCCGCGATTTCCTGCATACGTGCACCGGCCAGCCCTTTTTCCTCAAACACTGCAACAGCGGCATCGAATATTTTTTCTTCGGTAAGTTTTTGTTGTTCTTTCATTGCAATTGACCTTATGATTATATCATTCGGTTTAACCTGATGGTTAAAATAATAAAGAATTTTTGAAAAACCAAGTGGTTTTCCAGAAATAATATAATTGAAATTTTATGATAGTAGCTAAAAAGATAATAGTAGTTATATTTTATACCCTTTAAAGAATAAACTCATGAAAGCATTAATTATTAATTGTCCATGTACAAGTCATTTGTCCGGAGTTTTATTTTGTATTAATTGAATACTCATTTTTTATTGTAGAACTGATATTTTTTTCTTGACATAGAAAGTAATATTTATTAAATTTGTTTTCAATAATTTGGATACAATATTAATTCTATACTGATTTGAGAACGGCACTTATGAATATTTTAATAAAAACAAAATTTTATAAAGCAATTTCGGTCTTCAAAAAAGGTGCTGTTCTCGTGCTTTATAAAAGCAATCTCCTCGTTATTCTACTTATCGTGATTGTACTGGTAGGGATTATCTCTAACCTACTTCTAGTGTAGGTGCACATAAGAGGTCATTCCTACAAAAACCAGATCCAAAAACAGTCCTAAAAAAAATTCAAGTAGGTTTGACCTCTAAGGAGTATTGCATACGAACATCTAAAGAGGTACTTATGAAAAGTGACAAGATTAAAAAAGGGTTCGAACGGGCGCCGCACAGAAGCTTACTCAAAGCCTGCGGTTTAAAGGATGAAGATTTTTCCAAACCGTTTATCGGTGTGTGCAATTCCTTTGTCGAGCTGATTCCCGGCCATGTGCATCTTCAGGAATTCGGCCGCATTGTCCGGGAAGAAATACATAAAGCCGGTGGTGTGCCTTTCGAATTTAATACAATTGGGATTTGTGATGGAATTGCAATGGGGCATATCGGCATGAAATATTCACTGGCAAGCCGTGAACTGGTCGCCGATTCCGTGGAATCCATGGCCATTGCCCATCAACTGGACGGTCTGGTCTGTATTCCCAATTGCGATAAAATCGTTCCAGGCATGCTGATGGCTTCTCTCCGGTTGAATATTCCCACGATCTTTGTCAGCGGAGGGGCGATGGCCGCAGGCAAGACTCCTTCCGGGAAGACTGTGGATTTGATTTCCATATTCGAAGGTGTGGGATCTTATAAAGCCGGAAAAATTTCCGAAAAAGAACTCAAGGAAATGGAAGATTACGGGTGTCCCACATGCGGCTCCTGTTCCGGGATGTTCACGGCCAATTCAATGAATTGTTTGACGGAAGTCATCGGTTTTGGATTGCCATACAACGGTACACGGCTTGCGATATCGGAAGAACGAAAAGATCTCGTCCGTCAGGCGGCTCGTCAAATTATCCCTTTGATTGAAAAAGATTTAAAACCGAGGGATATACTAACGCTCGAAACCGTGGACAATGCATTTGCTGTAGATATGGCCATGGGAGGATCGACCAACACGGTATTGCACATGCTTGCTATTGCACATGAAGCGGGTATTGATTATCCGTTGAACCGGATCAATCAAATTGCGGAAAACATACCGCATCTGTGCAAAGTGTCTCCTGCTTCTCACTGGCACATTGAAGACGTGGACAGGGCAGGGGGTGTGCCGGCTATCATGAATGAAATGAGTCGAAAAAATAGAACCTTGAATCTGAATCAAAAATCAGTTACACTGAAAACGATCGGCGAGAATATTAAAAATGCGGAGATTCTGGATGATGAAGTGATCCGGCATTTGGATAATCCCTACAGCAAAAAAGGCGGATTGGCCATTTTATTTGGAAATCTCGCTCCAGAGGGTGGTGTCGTAAAAACAGGCGCAGTGGATCCCAAAATGCTGGTGCATGAAGGACCGGCTATTATTTTCAATTCAGAGGAAGAAGCGGGACAGGGTATCCTTCAAGGAAAGGTCAAATCCGGCGATGTAGTAGTCATTAGATACGAGGGGCCAAAAGGTGGACCGGGAATGCGTGAAATGCTCGCACCTACGGCCAATATCATGGGGATGGGGCTTGGTGATCAGGTTGCATTAATCACAGACGGCCGATTTTCCGGAGGTACAAGAGGGGCATGCATCGGTCATGTTTCTCCTGAAGCAGCTGCAGGCGGTCCGATCGGTCTTTTGAGGGATGGTGATATCATTCAAATAGATATACCGAATAGGAAACTCGATGTCAAACTTTCCGAGTCAGAATTAAAAAAACGTAAAGAACAGTGGAAACCGATAGAGCCAAAAATTAAGACCGGCTGGATGCAGAGATATGCGGCCATGGTGACTTCGGCAAACACAGGCGCGGTTCTGTCAGTGGATGCAAAATAATGATTTCCGAATTTCAATGAATTTTATATGTATTGGGATTTGATTGAACATTGAAGATTTAACACTTTGCATTGAACAAATTATATTGGTTATATATGACAAAAGAGGTCGATCATGACACAAAAAAACTCATCGCAAAGCAAGCCGACTAAAAAAGCTGAAACGAAAAAAATGTCCGGTGCAGAAATTTTGATCCAGACACTGGTCGATTTAAAAGTGGATACTATTTTTGGATATCCGGGCGGTGTGGTTCTTGGAATATACGATGTGCTATATAAAACTCCAAAATTGAAACATATTTTGGTACGTCATGAACAGGGGGCTGCACATGAAGCGGATGGATACGCGAGAGCCACGGGAAAACCCGGTGTGGTTCTGGTTACATCCGGTCCGGGCGCCACAAACACAGTAACAGGCATTGCCACAGCGTATATGGATTCGATTCCAATGGTTGTTTTTACAGGTCAGGTTACCTCAAGTATGATTGGAAACGATGCCTTCCAGGAAGCTGATATTGTCGGTATTACACGTCCCATTACCAAGCAAAGTTATCTTATGAGGGATGTTTCTCAGCTCTCTCAGGTGATCAATGAGGCTTTTCACATTGCGACGACAGGACGCCCCGGCCCTGTCTTGATCGATCTGCCCAAGGATGTTTTATCCGAACAAACAGAGTACAAGAAGCCTGAGAAGATACATATTAGGGGATATAATCCGACATATAAGGGCCATTCCCAGCAGATTTCAAAAGCAGCCCAGATGATTAACAACGCAAAGCGGCCTCTGTTATATGTAGGAGGAGGCGTCAATACCGGAAATGCTGCAGAAGAATTGCGTGCACTGGCAAAAAAAGGAAATCTTCCGGTAACAACAACGCTTTTAGGGTTGGGAGCTTTTCCGGAAGATGATCCGCTTTCTTTGGGAATGCTGGGTATGCACGGCACCTGGTACGCCAATATGGCCATTATGGATTGCGATGTTTTGGTCGCTATCGGCGCACGTTTTGATGATCGTATCACGGGAAGAATGGATACTTTTTCATTAAATTCAAAAAAAATACACATTGATATCGATCCCTCATGTATTTCAAAAAATGTTCCAGTAGATATACCTATTGTGGGCCATGTTAAGGAGATCCTGCCGGAATTGACCAAATCAGTTAAGGTGGCCAATTCAAAAGAATGGCTGGAATCAATAACAAAATGGAAAAAGGATCATCCTCTCCGGTACGATCAAACAGATAAGGAAATACTGCCACAATTCGTTATAGAGACCATTGCCAGAGTTACAAATCACGATGCCATCGTATGTACGGATGTCGGACAGAATCAAATGTGGTCCGCCCAGTTTTTCAAGTTTAAACACGCGCGTTCCCTGCTTTCATCAGGTGGCTTGGGAACCATGGGATACGGATTGCCGGCCGCAATTGGTGCAAAAATAGGATGTCCGGACAAGACTGTATTCTGCATTACCGGAGACGGCGGATTTCAAATGAACATTCAGGAATTAACCACTGCTGTAAAGTATCAAATCCCGGTAAAAATCGCGATATTGAATAACGGATATCTCGGTATGGTTCGACAGTGGCAGGAACTTTTTTTCGGAAAACGTTATTCGCAAACCATTCTGCAGGAGGGCAATCCTGATTTTATCAAACTGGCCGCTGGTTATGGAGCGGTCGGAATGCGGATTGAAAAAAAGGGAGATGTCGAATCTGCCATTCGTGAAAGTTTAAAAATCAATGATAATCCTGTGTTAATGGATTTTATTGTAAAACGTGAAGAAATGGTCATGCCCATGGTACCTGCAGGTGCCTCTCTCACAGAAATGATTGAAGGTGGAGAATAATTAAGGAGAATCCCCATGAAACATACTATTTCTGTTCTGTTTGAAAATAAATTCAATGCTATTCCCCGAATAGTCGGGTTATTCAGCGGACGCGGATACAGCATTGAAAGTATCAGTTTTGGCCAGGGTGAGGAACCCGGTTTGACACGTGCCACAATCACTACGGAGGGAGATGAGCAGATCATCGAACAGATAGCCAAACATCTCCACAAATTGGTCGATGTACTCAAAGTGGTCGATCTGACATTCGAACCTTTTGTAGAAAGGGAACTTGCACTCGTCAAGGTCAATTCCACTCCGTCCAATCGTGCTGAAATCATGCAAGTCACCGATATTTTTCGTGCAAAGATTATTGATATCAGCCCCAAAACGCTTACCATTGAAGTGACGGGGAAATCAGACAAAGTGAATGCGGCCATTGGCATGCTGATGCAGTTTGGCATCCGGGAAATCGCCCGAACAGGGAGCGTTGCTTTAAAAAGAGAATATCAGGGAAACATGTAAAAGAAACCATTTGAAAGAGGAGAGAACCATGAAAATTTATTACGACGCAGATTCCGATAAAAAACAGCTTATCGATAAAACCATTGCGATTATAGGTTACGGAAGCCAGGGACATGCCCAGGCGCAGAATCTTCGGGACAGCGGTTTCAAGGTTATTGTCGCCGATGTGAAGGATTCTCCA
The DNA here is from genome assembly GCA_964617625.1 of uncultured bacterium. Taxonomy (GTDB): domain Bacteria; phylum Zhuqueibacterota; class QNDG01; order QNDG01; family DSAB01; genus CAZTZL01. The sequence goes on along the minus strand of CAZTZL010000017.1, from coordinate 7,128 downwards.
AACTGGAAACTTGCCGAGTCTCATGGATTTACACCCATGTCTGCGGATCAGGCTTCCAAACAAGCCGATATCGTTCAGATTCTTCTTCCGGATGAGATCCAAAAGAAAATTTACGAGAGTGCCATTGCTCCGAACCTGACTGCCGGGAATGCCCTGGTTTTTTCACACGGGTTCAATATTCATTTCAAACAGATTAAGCCCGAGGCCAATATTGATGTTTATATGGTTGCCCCCAAAGGTCCTGGTCATCTTGTCCGGAGGACTTTTACGGAAGGGGCCGGCGTGCCTTCCCTGATTGCAGTTCATCAGAACAGTTCAGGAAAAGCAAAAGAGTTAGCTCTCGCCCATGCCTGTGGTATCGGTGCCGGAAGAGCTGGGATCATTGAAACCACATTCGAAGAGGAGACCGAAACCGACCTTTTCGGGGAGCAGACGGTTTTGTGCGGCGGCGTGACCGAACTTGTCAAGGCGGGATTCGAAACCCTGGTCAATGCCGGATATCAGCCGGAAATTGCCTATTTCGAATGTATGCACGAGTTGAAACTCATCGTCGATCTTTTCTATCAAGGAGGTATCGGCGGTATGTATGATTCAGTCAGCAATACGGCAGAATACGGCGGAATGACGCGGGGAACGAGGGTCATCGATGCGGACACGAAAAAGCGGATGAAAAAAATTCTAGAAGAAATTCAGGACGGTTCTTTTGCGAAAGAATGGATCAATGAAAGTCAGGCGGGAAGACCGCTCATGGAAAAGCTTCGCAAGGAGCATCAGGAATTAAAGATCGAACAAGTTGGGAAAAAATTACGGGAAATGATGTCCTGGATTAAGAACAAATAGAAAGGGTGATTTGTCTGACCAGAATGAAAATTCAAAATAAAAAGGACGCGGATTTAAATGGGTAGAAAACAAATCAAAATATTTGATACAGTGCTTCGGGACGGAACGCAGGGTGAACAGATATCACTATCATCCGAAGATAAAATCCGTATAGCGGAAAAAATGGATGAATTCGGTATTCATTATGTAGAAGGAGGATGGCCCGGTTCCAACCCGAAAGATTTCGAATTTTTTCAGATGGCACAGAAAAAGAAATTTAAGCGCACAAAAATTGTCGCATTCGGAAGTACCAGAAGAGCGGATAGGCGCGTGGAAAAGGATCCGAATATTCAGGCGCTCATCGAATCCAATACCAGTGCGGTAGCCATTTTTGGCAAGTCATGGATTCTTCATGTAAAAAAAGCGCTCAATATTGATCCCGAAGAAAACTTAAAACTCATCAGTGATTCTGTGCGTTATTTGAAATCCCATCAAAAAGAAGTGATTTTCGATGCCGAGCACTATTTTGACGGATATAAAGATAATCCAGAATACGCCATTAAAGTCCTGGAAGCCGCACAGAAATCGGGTGCCGATGTGCTGGTTCTATGTGATACCAATGGAGGCACTTTAACCTCGGACCTTGCCCGGATTGTCCGTGATACCAAAAGGGAAGTTTCGGCCACTCTGGGTATTCATACACACAATGACAGTGACCTGGCCGTCGCCAATTCAGTGATCGCTGTTGAAGAAGGTTGTGAACACGTGCAGGGATGTGTGAACGGGTATGGCGAACGGTGCGGAAATGCCAATTTATGCTCGATTATACCTATTCTTCAAATAAAGAAAGGTTATGAGTGCATTCCCAAAGATAAACTTCCACATTTGATGATACTTTCTCATTTTGTCAGTGAAGTTGCCAACCTGGTCAATCCAAACAATATGCCGTTTGTCGGCAGGAGTGCTTTCGCGCATAAGGGCGGCATTCATGTCAGTGCCATGATGAAGGACAGCCGAACGTACGAACACATTATGCCCGAGCAGGTCGGCAATATCCGGCGGGTGCTTGTTTCGGATCTTTCCGGAAGAAGCAATGTCGTCTACAAAGCGGAAGAGTTAAAAATTGATATTGCAAAACATAAAGACAAAGTACAGCAGATTGTCAAGCAAATTAAAGACCTTGAAAACCGGGGATACCAGTTTGAAGCGGCCGAAGGTTCTTTTGAAGTTATGGTAAAGAAAATTTTAGGTGAGGTTCAAACTTATTTCGAACTGGAAGGATTTCGAATCATTGTCGAAAAAAACAAAAATGAAGAATCGAGGTCAGAGGCTACTATTCGTTTGAAAGTGAACAATGTACTGGAGCATACCGCGTCCGAAGGAGACGGTCCGGTGCACGCGCTGGATCAGGCGCTGCGAAAAGCGCTCAGTCAGTTTTATCCCGAGATCGATGAAATGCATCTTTCGGATTACAAGGTGCGTGTTCTCAGTGGAAAAGACGGTACAGCGTCCAAGGTTCGCGTATTTCTTGAATCGTGTACCGACAGCATAGCCTGGAACACTGTAGGCGTTTCCGAAGATATTATGGAAGCCAGCTGGCAGGCGCTGACGGATAGTTTTATCTATTTTTTAATGAAGAAAAAAAAGAAGAAAACGATCAAAAATAAATCGAAGAAGCAGGGATAGAATAAATGATCGACTGGTGAATGCATTCCAATTGTCGATTAATTAAAACAACAGAGGAGTGTTCCCATGGAAGACCGGATCATCGTATTTGATACGACATTGAGAGACGGCGAACAATCACCGGGCTGCAGCATGAATGAGGATCAGAAAATTCAGATGGCGAAGCAGCTAGAACGTCTTGGTGTCGATGTCATTGAAGCCGGATTTCCAATTGCATCCGAAGGGGATTTCGAATCGGTAAAACGAATAGCAAAAGAGATCAAAGGATGCAGTATTGCGGGACTTGCGCGGACCACTATAAAAGATATCGACCGTGCCTGGGAAGCCCTCAAATATGCCCAAAAACCGCGAATTCATACATTTGTGGCCACTTCCGATATTCACATGAAGCACAAACTGAAAAAATCGCGGGAAGAAGTGATGGAGATGGCTGTCAATTGCGTCCGACATGCAAAATCACTGACACCGAATGTCGAATTTTCAGCAGAAGATGCTGTCAGAAGCGATCTGAATTTTCTCTGCCTGATCATCGAAGCGGTCATTGATGCGGGGGCCGTTGTGGTTAATATTCCCGATACCGTGGGGTACAGTATTCCCGACGAGTTTGGCAAGATGATCAAAGCTATCAGAGAAAAAGTGCCCAATATTAAAAAAGCGGTCATCAGTGTGCACTGTCACAACGACCTGGGATTGAGCGTGGCGAATTCGATTGCCGCTATTCAGAATGGAGCGCGGCAAGTGGAATGCACGATCAATGGAATCGGCGAGCGGGCAGGCAACGCTTCTCTGGAAGAAATTGTCATGACGCTCCGTACCCGGAAAGATCTTCTGCCATTGAAAACGAATATTGATACTACTGAAATTTACCGGACCAGTCAGTTGTTGAGTAATATCACGGGTATGTATGTGCAGCGGAACAAGGCAATTGTCGGAGCGAATGCATTCGCGCATGAAGCGGGAATTCATCAGGACGGTATGTTGAAGCATGCACAAACGTACGAGATTATGACACCGGAATCAGTCGGATTTCCACAAAGTATGCTCGTTCTTGGAAAACATTCCGGTCGGCATGCTCTGGAAAAACGGTATTTGGAACTCGGATACAAGCTGTCGAAAGAAGAGTTGAATAAAGCATACGATCTTTTCACAGGGCTGGCAGATAAAAAGAAAGAAGTTTACGACGCCGACCTGATTGCGATTATACAGGATGAAATAACCACCATTCAGGAAACCTATGTTTTCGAGGCAATTCAGGTGCTCAGCGGATCGCAGCTCACTCCGACCGCAACGGTTCGGCTCAGAAAAGGGAATAAATCGATTGAAGATTCTTCAATCGGAGACGGCCCCGTGGATGCGGCCTGCCGGGCTATTGACCGTATTACCAAAATCAAGGCGAAACTGGTCAATTATTCGATCAAGGGAGTGACAAAAGGAAAGGATGCGATGGGGGAGGTGCTTGTTCAGGTTGAATATGAAAATACTTCCTATGTTGGCCGGGCGGCGAGCACGGATGTTATTGTAGCAAGCGCAAAAGCTTATTTGAATGCAGTTAATCGGATTTTGAATTCCAAACAAGCAAAAAGTAATCAATCCAAATCATCAAAAAAGAAACTCAGGTAATGACGAATGACAATCACAGAAAAAATTCTTGCAAGACATGCGGGTAAAAAAAATGTGACAGCTGGAGACAACATCTGGGTCGATGCAGATATTCTCATGACGCACGATGTATGTGGGCCCGGTACAATCGGAATATTTCAAAGCCATTTTGGGAAGCATGCAAAAGTCTGGGATCGGGAGAAAGTTGTAATCATTCCCGATCATTACATTTTTACACAAGATCCGCACGCCAAACGGAATGTCGAGATTTTAAGAAAATTTGCTTCGGAAGAGGAACTTCCCCATTATTACGATGTCGGAACTGAACAGTATAAAGGTGTCTGTCATGTGACCCTGGCTGAAGAAGGATTCAATGTGCCTGGTTCCGTGATTTTTGGAACTGATTCGCATACCTGCACGGCTGGCGCATTCGGACTGTTTGCCACGGGCATCGGCAATACAGACGGTGCTTATATTATGGGAACAGGGAAATTATGGGTCAAAGTACCTCAAACCATGCATTTTATTGTTGATGAGACACTGCCGGAATATGTTATGGCCAAAGATGTGATTCTCCGAATTATCGGAGATATCGGCTTTGACGGGGCCACATACCGGGCCATGGAATTCAGCGGCGAAGGAATTCATTGCATGAATATGGAAGAACGCATGACACTCTGTAACATGGTTATTGAAGCCGGTGCAAAGAACGGTGTAATCGCTGTGGATCAGACAACTAACGATTTTCTTCAATCCAGAACGGACAGGACATTCGAATCTGTCGAATCCGATGCGAACAGCGTCTATTTTTCGATGACAAGATATAATTCTCGAACATTCGAACCGATGGTCGCGAAACCTTATTCTCCTGAAAATGTGGAACCGGCAAAAAATCTTGGCGAAATTAAACTGGATCAATGTTATATCGGGTCATGCACAGGCGGCAAGGTCACCGATTTTGTCGCGGCTGCAAAAATATTGAAAGGGAATACGGTCAAAGTGAAAACCTGTATTGTTCCAGCCACGACCACCGTGAATCAATTGCTGTCCACGGAAAAGGTGGATGGTCAAAATCTCAAAGAAATTTTTGAGAATGCCGGAGCGCAAATCGGCCCACCCTCCTGTGCGGCCTGTCTCGGCGGTCCGCAAGACACATTCGGACGATTGAATCACGATGAAGTCTGTATTTCAACCACCAACCGGAATTTCCCCGGACGGATGGGAACACCGAATTCAAAAACGTTTTTGGCAAGTCCGCTGACAGCAGCCGCATCCGCATTAACCGGTAAAATCACGGACCCGCGAGAATATCTCATCTAATTAAAAAGGAGTTTTTTTGCAAGCAATTATTAAAGGTAAGGCGTTTGTTGTGGGGGACAATGTGGACACGGATCAGATTATACCGGCGCATCATCTGGTTTATGACCTCGACGATCCGAAAGAACGTCAATTGTACGGTAGGTATGCGTTTTCCGGCGTACCGAAAAATGAATCCGGCCTGCCGGACGGATCCGTTCCGTTCGTTGCAGAGAATCAATCCAAATCCGAATTCCAAATCGTGATTGGCGGGAAAAATTTCGGCTGCGGTTCATCGAGAGAACACGCGCCCGTGGCGCTGCACATGGCCGGCGTGAAAGCGGTAGTTGCACAATCATACGCCAGAATTTTCTATCGGAATTCTGTGGATGGCGGATTGATCATTCCTCTTGAATCCGAAGAAAATTTGTCTGAGATGATACGAACAAATGATAGGATCGAGATTGATATCGAAGGGAAAGAATTAATAAATATGGCAACATCGAAAACAGTAAAGTTAAAATCTCTTGGAGATGTTGAGGCGATCATTGATGCAGGCGGAATTTTTGAATATGCTAAAATGCAAAATCTGATTTAATCGATTTGAATAGATAATAATCATAATCCAATAATTACAAGATCAAGAAAGGGTAATGTGTGAGCCAGAAAACGTATAAAATAGCTGTCCTCCCCGGTGATGGAACAGGTCCTGAAGTTGTAAAAGAAGGTATCAAGGTGCTGAAAACAGCTTCCGACAAATTTGGTTTTAAACTGGATTTTACAAATTTTGATTTTGGCGGCGATCGATACCTGGCAACAGGGGAGGTATTGCCGGAATCTGCATCGGAAGATTTGAAAAAATTCGATGCGATTTTTTTGGGCGCCATCGGACATCCCGATGTGAAGCCTGGAATTTTGGAGAAGGGCATTCTTTTAAAACTGCGTTTCGATCTAGATCAGTATATCAATCTCAGACCAGTGAAACTCTATCCCGGTGTCCCGACTCCATTGAAGGACAAAGGACCGGAAGATATCGATTATGTGGTCGTCCGTGAGAATACGGGTGGTCTGTACACGGGTGTTGGAGGATTCTCAATGAAAGGAACGCCACACGAGATGGCTATTCAGAGCATGGTATACAACCGGCATCAAGTCGAGCGGTGTTTGAGATTTGCTTTTGAGTATACCCGAAAACGAAACAAGCGGAAAACGCTCGCGCTTTGCGGAAAGACCAATGTGCTGACCTATGTCTATGATCTTTGGGAAAGAGCATTTCACGAAATCGGTGAAAAAGATTATCCCGATATCAAGCGCGAATACTATCACGTTGATGCCACTTGTATGTGGATGGTGAAAAATCCCGAGTGGTTCGATGTGATTGTCACGGGAAATATGTTCGGCGATATTATCACGGATCTCGGCGCCATTACACAGGGCGGCATGGGAATCGCGGCAGGCGGCAACCTCAATCCGGAAGGAGTTTCAATGTTCGAACCTATCGGGGGGTCCGCTCCAAAATATACGGGAAAGAATGTGATTAATCCCCTTGCGGCGATCTGCTGCGGAATCATGATGCTCGAACATCTTGGCGAGAATGCAGCAGCCAATGCGATTGAAAAAAGCGTCATGAATGTCACTGCGAACAAGATGAAAGGAATGGGAGCCGGAAAGATGGGATATTCAACTACCGAAGTCGGCGATCTCGTTGCGGATGGTGTTTAAAAATAC
>CAZTZL010000016.1:18869-49536 GCA_964617625.1 uncultured bacterium | reverse complement strand
GAGAAAATCCTCGCAAGATAATGAAATTTAGCCCCAACCTGTTTGGGGCTTTTTTATTTTAGATTTAGCCAGTCACGCTGATTATCCGAGAATGATATTTTGTTTGATCTAAAATTTCTCATTGAAATTCACCATCGCATTTTATACATTGATTCTGGTTTCAAAAGGAACTTTTCATTTTTGAATTTCTTTATTTCTTGATCGCCTCGATACACAAACCAGAGGTATGATGTCAGTGGATTATAATGTCCGTCAAAAACTCACCAGAGGATTATCTATGAAAAAATATAAATTACTATCATTTGTGCTTTTCCTGATTCTGCCGATAACTTCTTTTGCCTCTGACAAATATAAGAATTTTGACGCGGCCATTTATGTGCGGGCTTATGAAGTGCGCGAAATGGCTGATCTTGATTTGCTCAGGGAACGCTTCGATGTGATGTCTAAATACATCAAAGTCTCGAAGGTCTATCTCGAAACCCACCGTGATCTGATCACTGTCGATGAAACGACCATACGCAACGCCTGCAAATTCTTTGAGGATCGCGGCATCGAAACAGCAGGCGGCATCACACTGACCAGAGATGAAAGCAATCGGTTCGAGACGTTTTGTTACTCGAGGTCCGAAGACCGAAAGAAGGTTCGGGAGATTGTGGAATACACGGCCCGTTTGTTCGATGAGCTGATTCTTGATGATTTCTTTTTTACGAACTGTAAATGCAAAGAGTGCATTAAGAAGAAAGACAAAAAAAGCTGGACGCAGTACCGGCTGGAACTTTTAGATGAGGTCGCGCGCGATGTGATCGTTGGACCGGCGAAGGCAGTCAATCCGGATATCAAATGCGTGATCAAATATCCCAACTGGTACGAGCACTTTCAGGGCCTTGGGTTCAATCTGGAAACCGAACCTAAAATATTCGACGGCATTTACACGGGCACCGAAACCCGGGATGCCGTGCTCAGCAGTCAGCACCTTCAGCCATACGAGAGTTATCTGATTTTCCGATATTTCGAGAATGTCAAGCCGGGCGGCAACGGAGGTGGCTGGGTGGACACCGGCGGTATGCGAACACTCGACCGGTATGCCGAACAACTCTGGCTGACCCTGTTCGCGAAAGCGCCCGAAATGACCCTGTTCGATTTCCGCCAGATGCAGTGGCCCATTCAGGAAAGCTTTCGGGGGCCGTGGCAGGGACAGCAGACCAGCTTTGATTTTGACGCGATGATTCAACCGGCTCGTCTGGCGGATGGCACGTGGCCGAAAGAAACAACAATGGCACTGGCGGCAGGTTATGCGCTTGACAAGGTGGATGGCATCCTCGGTGAATTGGGGAATCCGGTCGGTATCAAGAGCTACAAACCCTATCACTCCACCGGTGAGGACTTTCTGCATAACTATCTTGGAATGGCAGGTGTTCCGATGGAACTCGTTCCTGAATTTCCTGCGGACGAGGATGTGATATTCCTCGCGGAGACTGCCAAATTTGATTCCAAGATTGTCCCAAAGATTAAAGGCCAGTTGATGAAAGGCAAGACTGTGATTATTACTTCGGGACTGCTGCGGGTACTGCAGAGTAAAGGGATCGAAGACATCGCCGAGATACGGGTCACCGAACGTAAGGCGATCGCAAAGGATTATCTCGTACGCCGGAGCCTGATCGAGGGTGAACAGGAGATTCTCATCCCGCAAATCAGTTATCTTACAAATGATTCCTGGGAGGAGGTTTCAGCAATCAACGGCCCAAACGGCTGGCCGATTTTTCACAGCGCGGACTACGCGGATGGCAAACTTTATATTCTCACCATACCGGACAATTTCGCCGATTTATATCACTATCCGTCCGAAGTCTGGAAAAATATCAAACAGATCCTGATGAGAGACATTTTTGTGCGCGTGGACGGCCCGACCGGCATTGCTCTTTTTGTATATGATAATAAAACCTTTATCGTGCATTCGTTCCGTGACGAAACCTCGGATGTGCGGATCATGCTTGATCCGATATACACAAAATTAAACGATCTTGAGTCCGGAGAAATGCTTTCGATTTCCGAACGAATCAAACCGCGCCTGTTCTGGGGACGTCAATTTGGTGAGGATAAATCGGCATTCGATACCCGAATTAAACCGCATTCCTACAGGGTGTTCAGAGGCGAATAATGATGCGAAATACTAAAAGTGTATGTATTTTGGTGCTCCGCAGAAAGTGTCGTTCCCTTTTTATCATCACTCAGTGAGGCTACTATTACCTCTTCGAGCGGATAAACGTGTTTTTTTATGCAGACAAAAAGATATCGATCTGTTGTGAGACAACAGATTTGACACTTTTTTTGACTTGTTGAATCATTGCCGGATAATCGTGATAGCCGGTGCCGCTGTTCTGCAGAAATGAGTACGCTGTTGACAGGGCTGCCTGAGACATTCCTGTATAATAATTGATTTTTGATATGCCCAGCCGGATTGCTTTCTTAAAATCGGATTCCGAAATACCAGAACCCCCGTGCAAAACCAATGGAATGCCTGTTATTTCACCAATCGCTTTCAGACGCTCAAAATCGAGCTTGGGCTCTCCTTTGTATTTTCCATGCACGTTGCCAATGGCGACAGCCAACGCATCGATGCCCGTGCGTTGAACAAAATCATTAGCTTGTTCAACATTTGTAAACAGATCTGGATTTGCGTCAGCTTCAAGACCGCCATGTTCATCACCGCCGACAGCGCCCAATTCTCCTTCGACCGAAACGCCGAGAGGGTGACAGATTTCAACTATTTCTTTTGTTCTTGAGAGATTGCTATTATAATCCAATTTTGAACCATCAAACATGATAGAGGTAAAACCATATCGTAACGCTTTAAAAATGGCTTCCCGTGTGATGCCGTGGTCCAGGTTTAGAATTACTGGCACCGGTGTTTGATTGGCAGCTGCATGAATGGCGGCGCAGAGCGTGTCAAGGCAGATAAATGGTAAATGAACTTCTGCAATGTTGATTATTACCGGAGACGACTTTTCATTTGCGGCTTCAATAATGGCTTCCAAAAATTCAAGATTGACCACATTGAATGCGCCTACGGCATAACCCTGACTGCGTGCTTTTTGTAAAACTGGGGACATCGGAACCAAAGGCATAAATGATTATCCTTATTTTATTCAAAGAATGGAAATGACATTTTAAAATATTTCAATACGATAAACAGTACTTTATTATATCGTTGATCATTTCAATGGTTCAAACTGGATCGAAAGGGATATTGATTCTGCAAATGCAGAATTTTTTCCCAACGGGTGGTTGCGCCGGTTGTCGTCAAATCCTGTAAATTTTGAGCGCCTGAACAGACAGCAAAACGAAGCATCCGGTCCATCGGCCAATCATGATACAAAGCATACAATATCCCGGCGCAAAAAGCATCTCCGGCTCCTGTGGCTCCGACAATATATCCTTCCGGCAGTTGGAGAGACGGCTGTATTTGCTCTTTTCCGTCACGTGTTCGGGCATATGCACCTTCCGGAAAATGAACCACAACAAGTTCCCGAACACCGGCCTGAAATATTTTTTCTCCGATCCGAGCCAGATTTTCTGTTATCAGTTGTTTGTTTTCCCTGAGAGATATGTTTGTCAATCTTTCAGCTTCAAAATCGTTAATAATGCAATAATCGGTATGCTTGAGTGCGGGATAAACAATATCCGAAAAGTAAGGTGTTTCTGCAGAAACAAGGTCGATCGAGGTTTTCATACCCTGTGATTTTAAATTTGCAAGGAATCTTGCGCTGGCTCGTTCGAATTGTTTATCCTTTGCATCCATGCCGTCAAGAATCGATAAATATCCCAGATGAAAAATATCGGCATTGATTTGATTGATATCCACAGTTTCCGGACTAAAGAGTGCATTGGCACCCCGACAGTGGAAAAAAGTACGGCTGCCGTTGTCCTTTACACTGTAAACATCCGTATAGGATGTACGCGCATCCGATGTCCTCTTCAAATTTTTTAGACAGATATTCCGATGGCGATTGCATTCATCGATGATATAATTTCCATCGATGTCATTTCCAATCATCCCCACTGCAGAAAGCGGCAGGGTCGCATCGAATTTCGCAAGGTTGATAATTACATTATAGGCGCATCCGCCCCCGCCAATCGTTTCATCAACGATATCTGTAACGGCATTTTCCTTGGGATAATAATCGATAACTTTTACATGATCAATAATCCAGTTGCCTCCACAGGCGATGCCTCTTTTGAATTTGTTCATGTCAGGTTGTCTCCTGTGGGATTAACCAGTTAACAGCAATTCGATCACATACATTTCCAACGCTTCGTAATCTCTATTTTTGATACATTGTTTTTGGAATTGATAATCGAATTTTTGGACTTTGGACTCAAGTAATTTTACAATTTTTATGCTATTTTCCAAATGTTTATAACTGTCTTCCAATTTGGTTGTGCGCATTGCTTTCACATCAAGGCCGATATATTCACCGTTTTTACCAAAGCCATTTTCTGTCAGTACTTTTATTTGATTAAAGCCCTGGCGCAAATTTTCTACCGCAAAGGCTTTATCCTGATCATATTTCAGACTGTTTTGATCGTTGAGATGAACACTCCATAATTTACCAAACACCATAGCAAAGGCAATCTCGCTGGCAGGATCAAGACCTGCCAAAATAGCGTGGGCAGTCTCCAGGAGTCCTCCGACTCGCGAAGGATCAATTGTACAGGATGAAATCGCCATGGCATGTCCCATCGTCGGGCAGAAACTGCGGTCGATGGGCTCATTCGGTTTGGTTTCAATCAGAATTTTAATTTGGGGATCATACTTCAATAGTTTATTGATGCCATCAATCAAATATTTGGGTCCCTGAACCGGATTTTTACTTTCATAACAAACCGTTCCCTCACGTGCCGGCCAGAGCACGATTTTATCTGTCCCCAAATTTCTTGCAATATCAATCGCGCGGCAACCTCTCCAGAGAGCGTACTCACGGTCACTTGCACTATTGGAAGTGAATGCCCCATCCGCGGTTCGGATATCTTCCCACAGACGAGGGCCGACAAATTCGGCTTGCAGATTATATTTATCCAACAATGCTTTCATGTCTCTGGCTTGCGAAATAATTTGTCTTTCCGACAGTGAATTAAGATCGGGCACAGCATCATCATCGTGAAACTGCATGGCGTCAATCCCAATCTCTTTAAATTTTGCTATTTTCTGTTCAATCGGGATAGGTGCTCTCACCTCGGGACCGAATGCATCCGCGCCTTCATGTACATTCCAGGGTCCTGCTGAAAACCTGAATGAAGACATTATTTCACCTCATAAATTAACAAGATACAGATTGGTTTTGTTTTTTTAAAAATGGTAAATCCGGTAACAATTTTTAATTTATAGGATCTGCTCTCTATTGGCCGTTGTTCAGGGAGAAGATGCACATGTCAATCAGGATTGCATCAATCAACTGTGAATGAAACAATCCGGTTTTCTTTTTTGCTATTTCTCCTTGACAAAGACAGCCAATAATAACATAGAAGCACAGGCAATGGATGCGCCTGTTCCAAATGCCACCGCGGCTCCGAACTCTTTATAAAACAGACCGAAGATAATGCTTGCCGGGAGCGCGCCCAAGCCGACTGCGAAGTTATACAATCCAAATGCGCTGCCGCGCTGTTCCGGTTTGACGACATCTGCGACAAACGCTTTTTCCGCTCCTTCGCTGAACGCATAATAGAGCGCGTAAATGGCAAACAAGATAAAAGTCGCTGTAATTTCCAGAACGTCCGGTAATTTATCCAGAAAAGCAAAACTGAGATAGACAAGCGTATAAATTCCCCAGCCGATATTTATGACTATTTTTCTGCCCAATTTATCTGAAAGCGCGCCAAGAGGGGTTGAAAAGATAACTTTGATGATATGAAAAAATGCCCAGACCATCGGGATGAATAAAATGTCAATCAATTTTTTTTGCGCTTCCGGATTGCCAAACTTGCCGATCAACTCACCGATAATTGGGACCGAGTAAATCGTGTGATATATTGACTGGCTGTGATGAAGGGTTTCCTGAACTCTTAAAAGCAAAAAAGCATCTGATGAGTTTCCTAAAGTAAATAACAGGACAATTGACAAATAAAGAATGAAATTTTTATCGAACTGGCTGAGTGAAAATTTTGTTTTCATTTTCAAGGCGGCAGAATCGACTTTTTCACGGACAAATAATACAAGCGCCAAAACAGCAAACAGTCCCGGAATAAGTGCGAGATAAAATGTCCAGCGAAGAATCGAAAGGGTGTCCTGTATATGAAAAACAAGAACCAAAACAATCAGGGCAGAGAGAGCGAGAAACGGTCCAGTGACCGCACCCGCATGATCCATGGCCCGGTGAAATCCGTATGCTTTCCCGCGGATACGGTCATCCACCGATGAAGCGATGAGTGCGTCGCGGGGAGCCGTGCGTATCCCTTTGCCGATCCGGTCAGTCATTCTGACAAATACAATCTGCCATGCGGCAGAAACGGCGCCTGTGAAGGGGCGTACAAGCGTCGATAGGCCATAACCAATTACAACCAGAAATTTTCTTTTCCCGATCTTATCAGAAATAATTCCGCTGACCAGTTTCAGCATGGCCGCCGTCGTTTCTGCCACTCCTTCTATCACTCCCAGAATAATGGCGCTCGAACCGAGCATTGTCACAAATATGGGTACGAGCGGATAGATCATTTCTGTGGCTGCGTCCGTGAACAGGCTCACGATGCCGAGCGCAATGACATTGCGGGGTATTCTAATTTTTTTGGAATTGTTATCGTGTAAGTTCATTGAAATTATCTGATATCGTTTATATTTGCTAATTTGTTTATATCATTTAGAATACATCCGTAAGGGAAAAGGTCAGTTTTATATTTTATCATCCAGATATTCAATCAAAGATTGAATCGTCTCGCTCAGGGAGTATTTGGGTTTCCAGTGTGTAGCCTGAAAAAAGGCACTGCTGTCCATACCGAAATTTGAATTTTTGTTTCCCTCTTTTTTAATAATACAGGAAGCAGTCTCACCTTTTACAAGACGGACTTGTTCGATCACTTTTTCGGCCAATTCATCAACACTGAAGGTTTCTCCTCGTCCAAGATTGTAAACCGGCTTCCATGTGCCGGACGGAAGCGAAAAAAGTTTGACTAAACCGTCCACAGCGTCTCTTACGTCGAGTCTTTCAAGAATATGCTGTCCGTCAATTTCGATCGGTTTGCCCTCAAGCGCCTGAATAACAAATTTGGCGACAATATCGATGAGCTGCAGTCCGCTTTGGCCGCCGGTCAAACTGGCCAATCGTATGGATGTAATATGGATGTGGTTATTCAATTTTTTTTCCGACTCGAGCATCAGTTCGGTGGCGTATTTTGCAGATGCGTAGGGTGTGGACGGAAAGACGGTTGTATTTTCTTTCCAGGGAGGGATTGTTCCCTGACCGTAAACGCTTTGAGATGAAATATTGATGATCTCGGGAACATGATATGTTCCTGCATATCTGAAAAGCTCGTTTGTAAAAGTAAGGCTGTCCGCGATTTGATCGTTACCGCAGTGGGGGCGCGCGAATCCAAAATGAAGCAGTGTGTCGATATTGCCGATAGCGATATTGCCGTTTTGAAAATCATTCCTGTCAAAGTATCGATCCACTTTATGATCCAACACTTTACGGGTGTTCTCTTTATCCAGACTCAGCGCCCATATTGTGTAAAGGCCGGAGCTGTGAATCACGTTAATAAAATTTCTTCCCAAATATCCGCTGCTTCCAGTGATCAGAAGCACTTTCCGGTCTTCTGTTTTTTCCTTATTTAAATGAGAACAAAGGTGATGCACGTTTTCTTCCCGCACGACCGGAATTGCTTTATCGGCGACCTGTCTGATTCCGAATTTTTTATTATTGATAACCATTTTACCCTTTGCTGAAGGGATGCCGAGCCAGCTCTTCACGCATTCTTCAACTTCGTTAAATCCCATCATCGCTCTCAGCCATGTGATACCTGTAAATCTTGGATTGATTTCGAAAAATTTCATTCCTTCATCCGTGATACGTCCTTGAATATTCACGGGTCCTCGCATGCCCAGTTCCAGAAGACGGGGGAGAATTTTATCCACAGCATTCCAGATGGCTGGATCAGCGACAGGAATGATTTCAATGGGAACGCCGTTTTTTAAGTTGTTCCGGCTCGCCATTCTTCCAATTTCTCTGCCCTTCACATCGATGACAATTTGTATGGATATTTCGGACAGCTGCGAGACGCGGCCATTTTTAAGTTCGTCCATGAATTTTTGGCGATTTGAGTCTTTGCTGTTCGGATAAATGAGTTCCTGAATGAAATAATCATCTGTGATCGTATTAAAATCCTGTTCCTTATTCAATATCTTGATTCCTATTGATCCCGATCCGTTTCGGGGTTTTGCGATGCAGGGACAGGACAATTCTCCCTTTTTTATACCTTCAAGAAAATTCATTTTATTATAGCATCTGATAAAATGTTCGGAGAAGGTTCTCAATTCTTTGCAGATGGATTCTTTGTCCCGGCACATAGCGTGGAGCTTTTTATCTGATGTCAGAACTTTAATTCCAGACGATTGGAACCGTTCTGCATTTTCCGACAGGATCCATGCATCGTGATCCATTCCCGGTATAATCAGGTCCACATGATGAAGAAGACATTTTCCCAGCAGGTATTCCGCGTAATCGGGGGCATAGATAGAGGGGACATATTCATGCAGATCGCAATCGTACGCTCCGTAAGCAAAGGCATTGTTGCCGAATCCGACTGTTTGAATCGGCAGAGGAGAAAAGCGGAGAGAGTTTATGATGGATTGTCCTATTCCCGAGCCGATGCACGAAATGGCCACAGTAAATTTTTTATTCGCCATTTTGTCTCTTGGATTAATAAAAATATATTAAAATGCAATATTCTCAAATGCCAAAATAGGAAGAAATTAGCAATTTATCAAACATTTTTTCAAATTCCTATCATCGGAAATCGCTTGAATTTCGAATGAAATTAATTTAGATTGCATGTTGAATGGCGGAGGCCCAATGGGATGAGCCAGGTATGGAACTTCTATTTTTGGAATATAACGGATGAATTTATTGTCCAATATTTAGAAATATGGAATGGTCAAAACGCACAGACGAAGAGTTGATTCTGGAAAGCCGTTCAGGCAATCACGATGCATTCAGGGAGATCGTTCTACGTTATAAAGATCGTGTGGCTGCGATTGTAATCGGCATGATTGGTTTCGGACCAGAAGCGGAAGATGTCGGTCAGGAGGTATTTATTCGGTTTTACAAGCATCTGGATCAATTTCGGGGAGAGGCGAAATTGACGACGTATTTAACACGCATTGCCATCAATCTGTCATTAAATGCCTTAGGGCGGAAAAAGAGGAGACGGTTTATATTTTGGGATCAGTCGATCGAATCAGAAATTTCTGATTATTCTATCAGATCCAATGACCTCTATAACGAAGATAAAGAAATTGTACGGAAAGCGATTCTACAGCTGACGCCATCCTTCCGTTCCATCGTAATTCTTCGTATTATTGAAGGTTATTCGACTCGAGAAACTGCAAAGATGCTTGGCATTCCCGTGGGTACTGTACTCTCGCGTCTGGCACGTGCCCAGAAAAAATTGAAGGAACTGTTAACCCCATATTTTGGAGTAAGCAATGAGCAAGAAAATTTACAATCTACTGCTTCGCTCTCTTGACGAACCACTGACCCCTCAAGAACAGCACCGGCTTGAAGAGGTAATTAATTGCTCCGAAACTTTAAGACTTGAGCTGGAGCAGCTCAAAATCATGCGACAATCCATTCATAAGAGTGGAAAATACAAATTCCGCCCGTTCTTTGCAGAACGTGTCATGCACCGTATCGAAACGTTTACAAAGCGCAAACCTGCCGAGGAGACATTCTTTTTTGCGCTGAAGGAGGTTTTTCGTCCTGTCGCTATTGGAGCAGTGATTTTCATCATCATTATGTTGTCTTATCAGGCGGTTCGGAACGGCGATGTGGCTTTTGCCGGTGTGGTGAATCATTCCGATATCACGCTCGATGAAGCATTTGACTTAAGAGTAGAATGGATACAGGAGTAGAATTATGAAAACAAGATACAAAACAATCGGGTTGTTGTTTGGTACGTTAATCATTGGAGTCGTGGTTGGGATATTGCTTCATGCTACTTTTTTACGGGGTCAGTTCAGAAAGCATATTCACAGGTTACGTACCGAAGATGGATTTATTCAACGCTTTGAGGATCTCATTCAACCAACAGAAGTGCAGCGCGTTCAATTGGAAAAAGTGTTGAAAAAACATTTTGAGGAAATGGATAAACAGCATGAGGCGTTTCGCGACCTGATGGATAGTTTGAAAACCGATATTGATTCTATCCTTACTGAGGAACAGAGACAGAGGCTGCAAAAAAGCATGTTTCTTGGAAGATCCAAATTAACCCGCGGGCCGTCTTTTCATCATTCTCGCTTTCAAAAACCACCGGATTCACCGTCAGAAATACCGGAACCTGTAAAATAGTATCTATGCAAACATACTTGGGAGGATACCTGAACAGACCGTGGTTTTTCAAAAGGCATACCGGAATCAGAATGAGCAGGCTTGGTACATTCTTATAGAAGTATGGCTTCAAACGAGAATAGCTGAAAATTTTCTGGATTTGGACCGGTGAATCAATTGAATCGAATTAGAAAACAATTCCCTGTTTACTGCACTGTAGCTATTCGAACAGAGACGCGACTTTTCTTGGCCCTTCCAATATCTCTCTTGTGACGCACAAACGGCCAGTCTTGTCCGGACAGAGCCACCATTTGATCAACTGGATATTCCCCCTGTCTATTTCGATGCCGGTGATGCAGCGAGGATGAACACAGCTGCCGTCGTTGAAATAAGGCGGCTGGTCTTCCGATGCAAAGTAAGGCCTGTGTGTGTGCCCAAAAATAGCCGGCTGATGATTCTTCTCCACCCAAGCCTGAATTTTTTCTTCGAGTTTGCTGCGCCTCCTGTAGTTTTTGGCAGGCCGTGTCGGGTCATTGAAACCGAAAAGCTGAAACGGCTTCCAGATATATCGGACCCAAAATCGGCCGAACTTCCAACGCCGGTCGTTGATCCCGTCACCCTGATGGCCGTGCGCGAGAAAGATCTTCCCTCCTGTCGGGTCGTGTTTGAGCACAATGCCCTCGTGAACCCGGATGCCTTCGAACAGAGGCTCTTCTTTCCCTTTGGCACGTCCATGATCGCTGTAACGATTGAGAGTTTTGGCGACAACCATCGGATCTGATCGCTCCATGTCATGGTTTCCGTGGATCATGATGAAACGTTCTTTGTTGTAAAATTCGCGCATCAGCCAGAAGACGTTGCTGTGGGCTTCGCGGATAATCGAGAAGCGCTTGTTTTCGTAAAGCTCGTCGCCGTCCCCGATCTCGATATAAGTGAATCCATTATCGAAGTAGTGCTGCAGGGCAAAAAAGAACAGGTTCTGGTTGCCGGCGAAATCGTCGGCCCAGCTGTTGTCGCCCCTGTGACAGTCGCTGAAAAGAATAAATTTTGATCCGTCATCAAAGGGAATCTCCTGTGATGATCGGAACACTTCGGTGAGGCGCTTGTCTACTGACATGACCGTCCTCCTTCCTGCGGCCGGATGCTTGATCCGGCTTATTTCAATATTTCATTCCCGGGTTTGTGGCTTTGGTGCACATTCAATGAGGTAGTCCGGGACAATCGACGTCAGCTCGTGGTCAGCATAGACTTTCAGAAGATTCACAACGTAGGATACAGTTCCCAAATTGTGCTGGTTCGGCAGTGTTTATGCAGTTGATGTTTCGACTTCGATTGGAATCTTGCTTGCTATGATTTATTTTAAATCAATTTTAAGTAATTATATCCAAGCTCAGTACGAATTCTTACGCTTGCGGAGTGGATCGCTGTCGGCCTTATATAAGACTTCTTTGAAAAAAACTCAACAAATACATTGAACTGGATTTTCTTATCCGTAGCGCCCTTCAATGTATTCGGCTGTTTTGGGATGGCGGGGATTGACAAACAGGACTTCTGTCCTTTCGTGCTCGATTACTTCACCCAACAGCATGAAGATACATTCATCGCTGGCACGGCGCGCCTGTGCCATGTTATGCGTCACAACAACGATGGTATAGCGTTGCCGCAGATTGTACATCATTTCTTCTATGGCAGCCGTTCCTTCAACATCTAAAGCAGAGGCGGGTTCATCCATTAAAATGATTTCGGGTTTTAATGGTAAAAGTCGAGCGATGCATAGCTTCTGCTGTTGTTCCAACTGCAGGGTGGTTGATTTCACTTTGAGCCGATCCTTGAGGTCTTTCCACAGGCCGACTTCAATCAGTGCTTTTTCAACGACTTCATCCAGTTGTTTTTTATTGAATGTATTAAACGGATTATGAATACGCAGACCGAACACGACGTTTTCATAAACAGAAATAGGCAGAGGATTGGGCCGCTGGAAAACCATACCCACGGATTTGCGCAGTTCGATTAATGATACATCCTGGTCGAAAATGTTTTTGCCGAGGATGATAATTTCCCCTTCTGTCCGAACGTAATTGAGGCGCTCGTTGATGCGGTTAAAACAGCGCAGCAAGGTTGTTTTTCCACAACCACTCGGTCCGATCAGCGAAGTGATTAGTCCGTGTTTGACTTTAATGTTTACATTAATGAGAGCTTGAAATTGCCCGTACCACAAGTTCAGATTCTGTGTTTGAATGCTGAAATTCATATTCTCTATCCAAATATTCCATTTATATATTCATAGGTTTTGCGATCAGCGGGATGATCGGAAAAGATCACTTCAGTGCGATCCAGTTCAATACAGTCGCCATTCCAGAGAAACATGGTACGGTCAGCCAGGCGGCGTGCCTGCTGTGTCAGGTTGGTTACTAGTATGATCGTTATTTCCTTGCGGAGTTCTTTTAAAACGTCTTCGATGCGCATGGTGGTTACCGGATCGATTGCAATGGAGAACTCGTCCAGACACAGTATTTCCGGCTGGTGTGAAAGCGCCCGTGCAATGGTAAGGCGTTGCTGCTGGCCGCCGGAAAGGGCCGTGCCCAGAGTATTAAGACGGTCTTTCACCTCATCCCAGAGAGCGGCGTGTTTCAAACTGCGTTCCACAATTTCATCCAGTTCCGCCTTTTTTTTCATTCCTGCACTGCGTGGTGCGAATGCAACATTATCATATATACTCAACGGCAGTCCGACCGGCATTGGCGCTACCATCCCGATTTTACGGCGGAGAGCATAAATATCCTTTACGCGACGGATATTCTCTCCATCCACTCGTATGGTTCCCGATACGGTAGCATGGCTTGTAAAGTCGATAGTACGGTTCAGACAGCGCAAGAACGATGTTTTTCCGGATTGTGCCGGTCCGATAATGCTGAAAATTTCATTTCGATAAATGTTAAAGGTCAGACCATGAATCACTTCTTTCACACCATAAGCCAGCCGCAAATTCTCAATTTCTATAGTGATATTGTTTAATTCCATTAAGCTACCATTTCTTGCGATTTCGAAGCCAGATTCTCAGGACGATAGCACTGACATTGACAAGCAGAACCGAACATAACAAAACAACCGCTGTGGCGTACGGTATGGATTCTTTGACATTGGGCACCTGTGTGGCAACCGTATACAGGTGCATGGACAATGCCATACACTGCTCGTTTAAATGATAGGGAAAGAGGTCACCGCGGCTAACGGCTTTGTAAAAGACAACACCTGTAAACATGATCGGCGCCGTTTCACCTGCTGCCCGGCTAACCTGTAAAATGATACCGGTCAGAATACCGCTGATAGAATTGGGGAGCACGATGGCACGAATTGTCTGCCAACGGGTGGCACTGACGTTCCAGCAGGCTTCACGAAAAGACATTGGGACTGCGTTTAATGCTTCCCGTGTGCTGGCAATGATAACAGGCAGCGTCATGATTGCCAGGGTTAATGAGGCTGATATAATTGAATAACCGAATCGTGCAGCATAAACAAATGCACCGAGTCCGAATAGAGCATGTACGATGCTGGGTACGCCCGCAAGATTAATCACGGCCAAATTGATAATCCGGTTAAACCAATTGTCCCGGGCATATTCATTCAGGTATATGGCCGCAAAGACGCCGATCGGTGCCGCAATGGCCAGTGAAATAACCACCAGATAAAGCGTGCCGATAAATGCCGGCCAAATTCCGCCCTCCCGCATTCCTCTTTTGGGGACATCAACCAGAAATTCCCAGTTCAAAGATGGCAGAGCATGATAGATCAAATAGGCAATAATAAAAAGAAGCGGGACAATCATAAAACCGGACATGATTAAAAACAGAGCTTTTGAAGCAGTCTGATAGCGTTCTTTACGCAGAACGAATTTGGTTTTGGTAAAACTATGAGGCGGATTGGACTTATTGATCATGCCTGTCATTTTCTCCGAACCCCGCGAATGATAAAATCTGAAGTGATATTTACGACAAAGGTCAGAAGGAATAGCAGTACACCTGTCAAAAATAATACGTGGTAATGATCTGAACCGGCAGGCGCTTCGCCCAATTCAGCGGCGATATTGGCAGTCAGGGTGCGGACAGAATCTAAAATACTGTGAGGTATCTGCACAGCATGGCCCGTAGCCATCAGGACGGCCATGGTCTCACCCACAGCCCGGCCGACACCGAGTAAAACGGCTGCCAAAAGGCCGTTTTTGGCAGAGGGCAGCAATACACGATAGATCATCTGCCATTTTGTGGCGCCCAGTGCCAGGGCCGCTTCGCGGTAGGAGTCCGGCACGGCTTTCAATGCATCTTCACTGATTGACACGATTATGGGTACACTCATCAGGGCCAAAATGATTCCGCCGTTCAACAGATTCACGCCGACCGGCGCCCCGGTGACGGCAACAATCATTCGGCTCATCACCGTTAAGCCGATAAATCCCCAAACCACGCTTGGGATTGCCGCCAGTAATTCGATGACAACCTTGAGTGATTCTTTTAACCTGGGTCCGCAGAATTCGGAGATGTAGATGGCGCTGCCCAAACCGAAGGGCACGGCAATCAGCATGGCCAGCAGTGTGACACTCACGCTGCCAACAGTTAGTGCCAGAGTTCCATAACGTACATTCAGCACAGATGTCGGGTACCATTCCGTGCTGAACAAAAATTTGATTAGATTGAATTTATCGCTGAAAAAGATCGGAAAGGCTTCACGGAAGACAAAGAAAAAAATTGCCAGCACGAAAATAATGGCGCTTATCCCGCTGAAACGGATGATCAGTTCAAGGAATTTTTCTCCGGCAAGTGCCAGAAAAGAACGCCGTGGAAGCTTTGCCTGTTCAGGTATTTCACGATCAGCCAATTTATTCATAACTTGATAAACCTGTTCACCAGTTCGAATAGTTTGTTTAAAATTTTCAGAAACTGAATTTGGTACAGATCAATTCACCGGTTTGGCATTCACAATTGGCACGTAGCCATTATCCGCCAAAATTTTTTGTCCGGGAACAGACAGTGTCCAGTCAATGTATTGTTTAATCGCACCTTCAGGTTCTCCGAGCGTATATACCTGTAACGACCGTGCCAGAGGGTATTTCTTACTCAGTGCGTTTTCAACTGTCGGTGAAAAGGATGGTTCTCCGGCTTTATTTGAAATAGCAAGCATTTTTACGGCGGGTGTCGCATAGCCCATCCCGCTGTAACCGATGGCTGTGATCGTATTCCCAACGAGTTCGACAACCTCCTTGGAACCATTCATGTCCCGGGAACCGAGCTTGAAATCTTTATTCTGCATCACGTGTTCGCGGAAAAACTCATAAGTGCCGGAACTGGACTGGCGGCTTACACGGACAATCTCATCGTTACTGGTGCCGGGTATGGTCACGCCCAGCTGGGACCATTTTGTGATGGTGCCGTCTTCGCTGAAAATTTTTGCCAATTGTTCTATGGTAATCTCATTGATCGGATTGTCTTTATGCACATAGATAGCGAGAGCATCGTATCCCACAATAAATTCCTTCACATTCTTGCCCGTATTTTTCTTGGCTGTTTCAAATTCCTCTGGTTTCATATCTCTGCTGGCATCGGCAATATCGATGGTCCCTCTTAACAGAGCGGCAATTCCGACTCCCGAACCACCGCCGGAAACTTCCACTTCCACATCCGGAGCAACTTTCTTGTATTCTTCGGCCCAGGCCTGGGCGACATTGACCATTGTATCCGAACCCTTCACCTGAATGATAGCGGTATCCGCTTTTTGTCCTTTATTACTGCCTTTCTGGCAACCCGTACCTGTCAAGGAGGCTATCACCAGTAATCCGAACAAAAGATGCATAAGCAGGCGCGGTACACTTGTTGAATGACCCAACATTACAATCCTCCTTCTTTTATTTAATTTCACTTCCGACTACAGCGCCGACCAGATCATTGAGCTGACTTGTTATCGATTGGAATACTTCTTCATATGCGGTATTGACGGTATTTTCTGGTCCCTGCATTTGTGACGGATCATCAAGAGTCCAGTCCAAAACGATTGATTTTGTTGTTGCAGGAGAAAAAGTCTTTAATGCCTTTTCGGATAGAGCAATAATGACATCATAGTATTCCAGATTCGGTATGGAGCTCAATGCTCTGGGCACAATCCTTGATAAATCAAAGCCCTTGCTTTTCATGAATTTAATCGTGTTTTTATCAACCGGTTGCGGATCAAGGCCGGCACTGATAAAGATAAACCGTGGTTGATTCAACGTTTCTGCAATCGTTACAGCCATTTGACTCTGGCAGGAATTGTGATCGTCCAGGAACAGGATGGAGAAGGATTCCGCACCCGGGTGTTTGGGATTTTCTCCGGTACACATGTAAAGCACTTCAAGGCAGATATTTCGGGCCTGATCCGAAACCCTTTCAAAACGCCGTACAATGTTGAGCATTGAATCCAGAACGTCAAAGGGAATCTGTCGATCCAAAAATAACTTAACCAGATTGCTGTTGCTTTTTAAACGCAGTGTATCAACCGTTTTATCCACAGGGATGGTTTTTTTCGCCAGTTCTACATCCTGATCCATAAAAGCCTTAGTAGCATCCTGAAACATGACAATGGAAAGTTTTGCCATATTAATGATATCGTTTTTAATGGCATCGGGAACCGGCTTTTTTAATTTAACCAAATGACGCGCAATACTCTCGGCATAATCACCCACCCTTTCGATTTCCAGATTGATCTTAATCGTACTGTAGACAAATCGAAGCGGCAAAGCGACCGGCTGTCGATGTACGAGAAATTCCAGACACAATCGGTCGATTTCTTTTTCTTTCTCATCGATGTAATAATCACGCAGGATGACAGCATAGGCTAACTTCCGGTTATTCTCGGTCATTGACTTGATACAATTCTGAAGCGCGTTTTCTGCAAACAAGGCCATCTCTTTCACGTACATTCTGATACGGTCAATATCACATTGAAGTAATTCATCAAGATATGTCGGCATGGATTCTATTCCCTTCCAAATAAAGTTAAAATCTTGAATCCAATTATATTTTCGTTAAAATTCGGATATCAGATATTTATCATGACTTTATGGATCCAATTGCAGTATTTTTTGGTTATCTGCAAAATGATAGGTGAATTATGGATCTTTCCGCTTTTAATCAGATTTTTTAAAACATAATGCTTTAATCAATCCAATAAAGTCTGTATCGTTTTTTATTGAAATCAAATTTATTAATTAATATTGAAAGATTCAAATAAATTCTTATCGATTGCCGAAATTTTCCAGTGTAAAATTTATTTCAGTATTTTTCTTTATGAATTCTTATTTTTAGCGATAAAATAATATGAACTGCCGCTATCCACTGTGGAAGTCGTTTGTGTTATTAAATTGGTTTCTAAAATAGAAAATAATCGGAGGTTCTTTTTACAAGGAACATAAAGGTCTCGTTATTTTAAAACAGGCATTATTTGTTATTCTGCTGAGGATGTGATCCCGTGAAACGGAAATGAATTTCAGTCCCGTAAAGTTCCTGCCAAAGATGGGCGTTCTATGGTTGCATATGCAGGAACCCTACGGGACGATAAAATCAGAATATTTTTTTTGAATATTTACAATGCGTATTTATTGTTGAACAAACTTTCTCAATCGCCGATTCTATAACTTTTACCCGTTTTCATAAATGCATCTATGTTCTCGAAAGGGATTTCCTGTGGCAGGTCGCAGCCTGTGCTCAGCACGAAATTTGGACAGTGCTCCATCGACTTCAGCAGTCCCATGACTTCTTTCTCGACATTTTCCGGAGTGGATTTAAAAATACGGCCGGTTGGATTGATGTTGCCGATAATCGTCACTTTATCCCCGACTCGTTCGGCGACGGCCGGAAGGTTCACGCCGGCTTCAGGGGAATCAAGGCTGATCGCATCCACCTGTGAATCGACCATTTTCTCGATGAGATGCATCGTGTTGCCGCATGTATGATAGATGGTGGCCACATCGGTGTATTTGCAGCTGTTGCTGATGTGACGGACAAAACGGGAAGAAAATTGTTCGAATTGATCCGGGCCGAGCATGACGGCGCTTGGTTCGAGAATGCAAATGATTTGTGCACCTGCTCCGATGAGCAGTCTGACATACTCCTGTATTTTCTCAGTTGTGAATTCGCAGAGCGTGTTCAACTTGTCAGGTTCCAGCATGGTTGATACGGCTGCTTCGTCGGCGCCCATCATTAATCCGGCCAATGAATACGGACCGGTCACATAAGCGCCTCTGAGCACGTTTTCCGGAAAACCTATGCTCATCAGTTTCATCGTTTCCACGTATCCCTGAAGCCTGGTGTCGAACGAGATGTTGATTTGTTTTTGCATGGTTAGCTGGGCGATTTCAAAATGCCCCTGGATGACGGTCGCCGAATCCTCACTGGGGAAGACGGTATAGCGCCCCATTGCGTTGGCTTCCACGGAGAGGTCCATTAAAGGAAAGATGACATCGGGATTGAATTTATCAACCAGCATTCGCAGGACTTTGTAATGCTCTCCGTAGTTCTGCTGTGCGAGTTTGACAGTACTTCCGGTCAGCCGCAGGCCGGGGAATCCCATTAAAGGGGCGACCAGTCTTCGGCCTTCCGCATAGGCGTCCCGCACCATTTTTGACAGTTTTTTTTGAATCATGTTTTTCTCATGTGAAATGCTGAAATATTAATTATAATGATCCCGAATTGTCGGTATAATCGTTACCGATTGCGGTTGACATTGATGATTTAATATAAAAATTAATTTGCAGTTCGTCAAATGAAATAGCCGAAAAAATTTATTAGCGGCTCCGGATTATGAAATTCCTAGCAATCAAAAAATCGGGCAGATACCAGTTCGCTTGTTTGTGTTGCTGGATTGTCTGTAAATATTAGAATACAAAAGCAATTCCGAAAATATTGTATAAATCAGAGCCTTTATCAAGTTCCATGTATTTAACACGATATGATATGCCCCAGTGACGGTTAAAAAATAGATTTATCATGGCTGTTGCTGTAGAATAATAATCTTTGGTATTAAAAGTACCATGATATTTCGCTTCGATGTCTAACATGTGAAAAAGATTGGCATTGAAATTTAATCCGGCCATCGCAAAATAGTCATCACTGTCAATATTTTCTTTTGTTGTTTTTGCAGGAGCAGAGCCGGGCGGATCCATGACTATAGTTAAATCTCCTCTGACTCCTTCATATTCAGCTCCCACCCAGGGCAAAATCGAAAGATTGAACTTGTCCTGTTTAAATTGAAAACGATACCCTGATCGCACATAGGGTATGAATAGATTGTTAATCATTTCAAAATTTTGCAGGGGGGGGATGTTGCCGTCTGCATCCATATCGATTTGCAGGTATTCCATACCGCAGCCGACCACGAATTTACCCCGTTCTCTGGCCAGGAAGTAATAATCAAATATAAAATGCCCTCCCCACAGGGAACTGTAATTGATATCGGATGCCTGATATACGAAAGCGTTCCATTGATAGCGATCCGGATTGACCCATTGAAAGAAAACCCCTTTGAGAAGCGAATTATCCTCCAAATCGAGTTTTCTTTCATCATTTTTGTAAACATCAGTAATCGGCCCTATATAGGGGCATACAATTCTGATGTCTTTGGCAAAGGCAGAAAAAGCAAAAACAAGAAACAAGATAATTCTAAACAGTGACAAAAGATTATTTTTCATGGTAACTCCTTTTAATGAGTGTTGAATTCTCACTGTGTTTGTGCGGCCCGGTCCAGAATCCCAGGACGATCGATACTTGTTATTTGACTAGTGTGAGCCAAATGCGTAAACTTGTATAACGATATTTTTTTGTAAAACTTTTTAAGTGTCGCTTTGTTTCTTTTTAGTAGACAGCCCAAAGGGCAGATACAGTGGACAAAAACTCACAAAACTAGTTATAAGGAAAATTATTGCTACAATACCAAGAATTATCGCAGTTAGTCCTGAAATTTTACTTGTGAAATATAATACGGCTATAACAATTGCAATCACTGACCGAATCACCCTGTCTAGCATTCCCATATTCTTTTTGAGTTTCATTTGCCTACCTCCAATTTAAATTTCTCAGCGATTCTAAAACTTACTACCTTTCGTACCAAATAACCAGTTGATATTCGGAACATCTGTGGCATCTATGCATATATGCAAGCATCTAATTATATATGCTTTTATGGTAATTCCTCTGTTTCTATTTGGATCGAGTAATTTATTAGACAGAATTCAGTACAGCGCAGAGGATATGGATTTATTGATAAATATAACAAGATGGTTTGCGAAAATCCACTTAATTTTATAGACATTTTTTTGTTTTAATTAAAGACAGAAATATCCTATATTAAAACTGATTGGGAAAAAATTAATGACCGGAGATAGAAAGATGAGAGAAAGAACAGTGAAATATAAAGGCAAATCGATCGATGTCTATTTTACAGTAGACCGGTGCACGCATGTGTCGGAATGTGTGTGGGGCGCGCCCGAGGTTTTCGATTCATCCCGGACGCCCTGGATCGATGCGGATGCGGCCGATCCGGATAAAGTGGCTGAAGTGGTCATGCGCTGCCCGACAGGCGCGCTCCATTTCAAACGGAAAGACGGCGGCTTTGAAGAAGCAGTTCCCGATCTGAATCAAATCGATGTGTGCAGGAACGGCCCTTTGTGGATCAGAGGGGATATAGAAATCCGGAATTTTGATGATACAATAATATTGACCGATACCCGCATTGCGCTTTGCCGGTGCGGCTCCTCTGAAATCAAGCCTCTTTGCGACAAGAGCCACATGTTTTCATTCGATGACCAACCGGAATATGTGAAAGGAAAAACAGAAGGGGGAGAGGAAAGGGGGAAACTGATAATCAAGCTTAATCAGAATGGATCGTATGCCCTGAACGGTCCAATAGAAATACGGGAGCTGAACGGTCCGGTTCTTTTTCAAGGGGACAGAGTCACTCTTTGCCGCTGCGGTGCATCCGAAAAAATGCCGTTTTGCGATGGATCGCATCAGCGAATTCATTTTAAAACGGACAGAAAGATCGTCTTGTTTAATAGGAAAAATGATTCTTTATAAAAATAATACAAATATATTTAAACCACTGACTTTTGGTCAATGTCGAATATCGATTGAACAACAAAGTTTGTCAAAACTTTATCTGACCCGAGGCTGTATCAAAAGCCCATTTTATGTCACTGCGAGGAGTCCCGTGCCAAAGTTCGGGACGACTTGGCAACCTCATAGCTTATACTCGAAATTTATGGGATTGCTTCGTCCCGAAACGAGTTCGTGACTCGCAAAGACATCTTGGAAGCTTATCACTGTCCAAGGAATCGATGGATCATGGTGGAACCCAATCCTTTTGATGGAGTTTAGTTATGGTACGCTGAAAGGATTAAATCAATGCAAAGGATGGCCACTTATGAAAATCCTTAAAATATTATTCGCTTTTGGAATCATCATTTCGAAAGGAACAATCATGCAGGCACAAGCACAGGAACAAATTCAAATATACAATGTCTCGAAAAACACGATTGAGACGGTTGACAAAGTTGTTAAAACACAGAAAGAGTGGAAGAAAATTCTCACACCGGAACAGTACCGCATTACACGTGAAAGGGGAACGGAAATGGCGTGCTCCGGCATCTTTGAGAAACACAAGGAAGAAGGCGTGTACCAGTGTGTGTGCTGCGGGACGGATCTGTTTTATTCCAACACAAAATTTGAATCCGGTACGGGGTGGCCGAGTTTCTGGCAGCCCGTTCATGAGTTGAACATCCATCTAGTCCCGGACAGCAGTTTTTCCATGGTCCGGACCGAGGTGCTTTGCGCCCGGTGCGGCGCCCATCTCGGACATGTGTTTGATGACGGTCCACCGCCGACACACAAGCGGTACTGCATCAATTCGGAAGCGCTCCAATTTCAGAAAGCAGCTCTGGCTCCGGAAAGTCAAAATCCCAAGTTAGGAAAAGCGACCTTCGCGGGAGGCTGTTTCTGGTGCATGCAGCCGGCATTCGACCGGCTCGAAGGAGTAATTTCAACAACTGTGGGTTATACGGGCGGATCCAGGAAAAATCCGACCTACGAAGAGGTTTCCACCGGCCGGACCGGTCATGTCGAAGCGATTCAAATTGTGTACGATACCACTAAAGTGACCTATGCCGAACTGCTTGATGTGTACTGGATGAGTATCGATCCCACGACTGTCAATCGCCAATTTTATGATACGGGCACGCAGTATCAAACCGTGATATTTTATAATAACGATCAAGAGAAAAAACTGGCACTGGAATCGAAACAGAAACTGGATCAATCCGGAAAATTCGGCAAATCGATTGCTACAAAGATTCTCGAAGCCTCGCCGTTTTATACGGCTGAAGAGTATCATCAGAAGTATTATCAAAAAAATCCTGAATTTTTCGAACGGTATGAAAAAGAATCCGAACGAACAAAATTTCTGGAAAAACTATGGGGGAAGAAGAACGACTGATTATCAATGGTTTTGTTTGGAAATGGTTTAAGGTGGGTACAAGCCCACCTTTTTTATTTTCAATTCATTATGCAATTTTAAATCGTTATAAAATCAGTCTTCGTTTCAGCCGGCGGACAGCGAAATATCCAAAAACCAGGATTACAACAATCGTATACAAAAGATCAAGCCATAGTGTCGGGTGGAAACGGGCCAGGCAGAATGCACGGATCAGCCGCACGACATGGGTCAGCGGCATAATTTCGGCAAAGGGCCGGATCACTTTGGGAAGACTGCTCACCGGAAAGACCACGCCCGAGAAGAAAAACATCGGTGATAAAAATCCCGTCATATAAAAATTGAAATGGTTGATGTCCCTGACAAAAGAGGTCACGGTGAGTGAGATGGAGGCGAACATCACTCCGGTGAGAAAACCGACCAGAGGTGCCAGAAGACTGAGTCCGGGTGAAATGATTCCGAAAACTGTGACAATTACCAACACGGCGAAAGAGAAAAACAATCCCTTTGTTCCCGCCCAGAGAATTTCACCTACAATGAGGTTGTTTACCGTAATCGGTGCGGCCAGCATGCCGTCGTAAACACGGTCGAATTCGAGCCGGATAAATGTTCCGAAAGTGCATTCGAACGAGGAGGTGTACATCGCCGAAGTGACGAGCAATCCGGAGGCCAAAAACTGGAGATAGGGGATTCCCTCCATCGAGGTGATGAACTTGCCAAGCCCAAGACCCACACCGGCCAAAAAAATCAGGGGTTCGAGAAAGGGAGGCAGTCCGTTGCTCACCAGGTTCCGTGTATAGACCAGCATATGCCGATACCAGACGCTGAACAATCGCGAAGACAGGGAAGGAATGCTATTGGTCCGCATTGAGCTCCCTCCCTGTCAGTTTCAGGAACAAATCTTCGAGGTTGGACTGCCGGATGTGATATCCTCCTTTACCCAGTTGTTTTGCATATGTTTGCAGCGATTCCAGATTCTGACAGTAAATGAAAGGACGTTCAAGTGTGTCGTCGAGCCGTATCCCTTTGATTTCGCCGATGGACCGGGCGGCCTGTGCGGCCTCATTGCTGTAAATTTCGAGCACATAAGATTCGATGTTCTCCGTCAGCAAAGTCTGAGGAGATCCCTCCAGAACCTTTTGTCCCTTATCCATTATCAGTATCGTGTCGCAAAGCTGGAAAGCTTCTTCCATGTAATGCGTGGTGAGAAGGATCGTCAGCCCCTCTTTCATCAGCTGACGCAATTTACCCCAGATCAGATGGCGCACCTGCGGATCGAGTCCGGTAGTTGGTTCATCCAAAATCAACAGCCTGGGTGTGTGAAGCAGGGCCCTTGCCATCACGAGACGCCGTTTCATTCCGCCAGAAAGTTCGCGGATCTTTGATTTTTTCTTCTCGGAGAGTTCAAACAGTTCCAGCAATTCATCAATCCGGGGATCGACTTCGGATCGGTGCATTCCGTAAAATTTGGAATAGACGTGCAGGTTCTGCCAGACGTTCAGTTCTTCATCCAGATTGTTTTCCTGCGGAACCACACCGGAAAGAAATTTGACATCCAGTTCGTGCGTATCGGGATCGAATCCGAAAACCTGAATGGTTCCCGGAGGATCGGAATCGCGGCGGGCCATTCCGTAAATCATCTTCATCATAGTGGTTTTCCCCGCTCCGTTTGGGCCCAGCAATCCAAAACAGGTGGAAGGTTCCACAAAGAAATTCAGATCGTTCACAGCTTTCAGGCGGCCGTATGATTTATGAACGTGTGCAATTTTAATAATCGGTTCTGTCATTATGTTTTGTTCCAGTCTAAAATCAGAGGAATAAAATACATGCTTGAATATAAATTGTCAAGGGATTTTTTTAATAATTGGAATCTCTTGTCCAGTTTAATAAGAAATTCGAAAAACTGATGCTCATTCAAATTTTTTATTCATCCAGAATTTCGAGGGCGAGTGTTCGTCCGGTCTATTTTGGTGCTACGTGTTATTTTCTCTTGCCAATTTCTGTTAACAGATCGAGCTGAATCTCCTGGATCTCTGCCAGACGAACCCATTGATGCGAAAGAAGGTGATCGATCTTGTCATGAAGATGCCGAATTTCCAGTTCTGCCTTGAGGTTTACCTGATAGTCATGCTGCGAGCGAAGACGATCCTTTGCTTCCTGGCGATTCTGACTCATCATGATGATCGGCGCCTGGATCGATGCCAGACAAGACAGGATGAGGTTCAGCAGGATAAAGGGATACGGGTCCAGAGGATGTAAAATAAGTACGACCGAATTCATTCCGATCCATAGAGCGATGAAAGCGCCAAAGCATATGAGAAATGTCCAGCTTCCACCAAATGTTGCGATTCGATCTGCCAGCCTCTCCCCGAAGGACCATTTCTGTTCGAATTCCGCATCGACATTCTTTGCAAGGAGATCGTGTCTCTGAATGCTTTGCAGCACCTCCTGCTCAAGAGTGGTGAGTTCTCCTTTTTCAGATTCCAGCAGGGAATGAACATATTTAGTCTGGTATTTCGTCAAATCAGGCCGGCAGATAAAACTCTCGTCGCCCCAGTTTGAATGATCATGGGCTATCTCCTTTGAGACGGCATCCCGAACGGCTGCCCCCGGGACGAGATCCTGTATGGAGAAGGTTTTTCCACAGATCTGACATACTTGCAGGTTATTTTTTTTCTTCATATAGATTCCTTTCAATAATGGAAAAAACAGGCTTCAGTCAATTCAATTCCCTGTTGAAGTTGTTTGAAAATGCAGATTCAAAAATTTCAAAACGGTTGAAAACAGGCTTTTATTTTCCTTTTAAAATTGTATTAATCAGTGTTCTCTGTCTCAAATTTCCAGCAGGCTGTTTTAACAGCTCGTGCGGTTTCCAGAATTTGACCTTCTTGTTCTCTATTATCAGTAACATTGGGAGTGTCAAGAAAAACCCTGTAAATTTTTATTGCGAGAACAGCCCGCTGGGTTGTGTTGCCTGGGACAAATCCGGCGGGGAAACATTCGGTATGCTCACTTAAAAACTTTGCTGCAGTCTGTAAAGCAGAAAGTTGTCGATGATCTTTTGTTGTTGGGAATTCAAATTTCCAGCGGCGTACTTGCCTGGAAATCAATGGTCTGTCTTCACCAGCCGGAAGGCCTGTTGCGGGAAATATACGACAGTCAAATGTGCGGCAAGTCTGCGGGCGGCAGGCATAGATCGAGCATCTGTGATCGACGAACATCGGACAATGTCCATTTTCATCGTATCCCATCAAGACGTTGCCATCAGGCAGACCGGGAGCATCGAACAAGAGTTCTTGAGGGATACTGGCAAGTGTTTGGGTTTCATCGGGTTTGATATGTATAAAATATGAAGAGGTACAGCACGCAGTGCATTTGCCGCAGGGAACATCAACCCCTTCATTCTTTTTTAGCGCATTCCTTGTGCTTTGAAGCCAGGTTGAAAACCGGCCCGTCGGGATCTCTTGTTCCTGAATAACTTTTTCAGTTTTCCTAAATGTCATGCTGTTTTTGTTTCTTTATCATATTTTTTAAAAATCATAAGAAAGATTTCAATAATCAAAATGTGCCTTAAAATCGAAAGCGTATTGCCTGACAGTGCTCATGATCGGCAGACAAAGACAGAATGAAGCTTGTGTAGCCTTTTAAAGTTATATTTTGATACACTGTATGCTTGCTGGATACGGTTATATGCTCTCATGTCGTTTGGCAGTAGTAAAATATTTTTTTGAATTCAGAATAAAAATTAAAGTAATAATTAAAGGTACTCCAAATATCCCGGATAAATGATAACCCTTTAAAGGTATATTCATCAGTGCTTTTGTTTCTGTTTCGGGGAAGTTCAAGAAAGTGACAATTTTAAAAAAGTCTGTTGAAAATAATGTTATTATCGAGGATGAAATAAAAAAACAAAAATAAATAGATGATGCCCACCACGCCCGTAAATTTTTATGAATTGTGCCGATAATGAGCAGTACGAAAAACAGTATCGATAATGAAATGATCATGATCCCTTTTAAGCCAATTAACCATTGGCCAAAAAACGGGAAAATTCCTTTAAACAAAAGAAGAACGTGAAAAGAAAAAATATAAAATAGATATAGTGAAATGATCATCAATAATTGTACAGGAAATGTCTTAACGCGAAAATATTTTTGTTCATTCATGTCCAAAATACATTCAACGTTCTTACTTTTATAGAATCTAATAAGAAGAAAGGGTATCAGAGTATAAGACAAAAGACCTATGACAGCACTCAGAATTGTTATAAAAATAGACGGTTCTTTAGAAGTCACGAATATGAAAAGTAATATTGGCAAAAAGATGATTCCCACAATGAACCAAACATACAATAAAGTCAATGAAATTTTTTGAATCCAAATTTGTTTTTTTAAATGTCCGTATCCAAGCGGGATACAAATAAGCGCAATGATATAATATCCCCAGATCTGGATTGTTATGTTTCCAAACATGAAAGAGCCAAAACCAAAACCTGTATAATGGAAACGGCCCCCTTCTGTAAACAGAGAATAGCAATATGTTTCCGCAGTGCATAAAAAGGCAGAAAAAATACCGATGAATATTTGAAATAAACCAATCAGTGTAATCACGAGAGAACTTTTGTTTTTAATTTTCTTGTTCATAAATTATTTCCAATAATTAAAACGGAACACTGATATTATCTATTATTTTTCGTAAGGATTATATTTCTTCTAATTGAAAAGGTAATTGGCTTTAATTTAAAACCGGATCTTGATATTCCCGAAAAGTTCTTCTATTGGGCCGGGCTGATAAGAATTGCCGTCCGGATCGGGTTCGGTAAACGCCATGTATTTTACTCCTGTGAAATTACGGGCGAAAATGCTGAATTCCCCTTTAATGCCGTGAATGTTCCATTTATACGAAATACCGGCATGGAACAGAGTAAACCCATCCTGCCAGTTGCGATAAATTGCCGGGTTCAATTCGCCATGATAAGCATTGGCATCCGTGTAAATTGCCCATTTTGACTGGAATTCGGTACCCAAACTGATACTCATGTGTTTATTTAATGAGCAGATCATTTCGGAGTAGAGCTGATGTCTTGGAGAATTCGGGAGCCATTGTCCTGCTGCAGGGGGTGCGGTTAGAACATAGGAAGAATCCGTGTACACAGGATCAATTTTAGCAGAAGTATACTTGAAATCGGAAAATGTATAAGCGATTTGCAAGCTCAAACCTTTGTTTATTTCGAAAGAAAAAAAGCTCTCGATTCCATAACGTCTGCTGTTTCCGGCATTTCCGTAAAACACTTCCTGATTGCCTCTGCCAATTTGTTTAAAGCGGAAGAAATCATTTTTGGTATTCATATAAAAACCGGATATGTCATAAAATATTTTTTCTCCCCAAAAACCGCGGATACCGGTTTCATAACAATTGGAAGTGGCAGGAATTAAATGGGTATTAAACCCTGAATATCCAACAGGATTACTGGCCAGTTCTTCAGTCGAGGGGGGCATAAAACCCTGACCCCAATTGGCAAAAAAAGTAAGGGCGTCGCTAAAACCATAACTAACTCCAATTCGAACAGACGTTTTTAAAAAATTTTTCGCCATTTTTGCAGAATCAAGCGCCATCATTTTATTTGTCAGTTCATTTTTCATGTCGTCGTAACGGATATTTCCCATTAAATTGAATTTGCCTAATTTTAGTTTATACAGGAAGAATAAGCCGGCACTTTGCTGGACGATGATCTGGTTGGCAAGCAGACTATCCGTTTCAATGTTGGTTTCATCGATGCTTTCCACTCTCTGGGGATTGCCTCCACTTTGTAATTTGTAGATATTGATATTTTGCCATTTCAGATCGAATCCCAGACTGAGGTTATGTTTTATATTTGCAGCTGTAAAGTGTAAATTGTATTGAGCACTGACTCCGGGATTGTCAATGTCCCTGTATTCTGCGCATTTATTACTGGTTTCTTTGTATTTCCAACTTCGAAGAAATGAAGTGACTTCGATATCCTGGAATTTATTGAATATCATTGTCCCGTGAAGACCGATTGTTGTGCGATTTGTTTTCTGGTATTCATTGAATGGACACGCATCCGGATTGGCTTGCCTGAGATTGTCCAATTGTTCAAGGTTTAAACCTTCAGGATTTTGTTGAAAATAATCGGTGTGAGATATGATTTGAGTAATCGAAAGTTTGGGGGAAGGATGGAAATTCAATTTTTCATATAGCTTGTTGCTCCAAAAAGCCTGATGGTCCCGATATCCGTCGCCGCCCGTTCTTGAATAACGGATGCGGTAGTTGGCAGCGTCTTTTGATCCATCCACCTGGACAGATGATTTAAGAAAACCATTTGAACCGATAGATTGGGAAAAATCAGCGCCCACCGGTTTTTGGCCGCCATCATTCGTCGTCAGATAGATCACTCCGGCGGCACCCCCGCCGCCGTACAAACCGGCCACAGGACCCCTTATAATTTCAATGTTATTGATTGAAGCCCAATCGATATCATATAAATCCGGGACAAAACCTGAGGGATCGTTGACAGGGATGCCGTCCATGATGACGCCTATCCCGCGCAGACCCCGTTCAGTTAAAATACCCTGCCCGCGAATTGAGAGATGGACGCGCTCACCATCGTGCTGGTTGTCAATGCGCACTCCGGGCACCAATCGCAAAGCCTCCTCAACGGCTATCGTTTTTGGCATGAGAGCCAGTTCTTCATGGGTGACCACCGAAATTGATCCCGGATTATTTGCGAACTCGATTGGCAATCTGTTGGCGGTAACAATTATTTCTTTTAATTTATATATTTGTGTGGAGTCAGGCATTTCGTTTTGCCCGAACAATACACTGTTAGCGCACATCATTAATGTAATAAAACAGATTTCTTTTTTCATGTTTTTCTCCTATTTGTAAATGGTGAATAGAAAAATGGAAATGAAGATGACCTGAAGTTCAATGCTTCCAAATAATTCAATAGAGAGAAATTGATATTTTAAAGAACCAAAAACCCGTAATTTTTAATTTAATATTATCTGTTATTTTCTGATAGGATGATACTTCTGATAAAAGAAAAAATGATTTTTTCTGCAGATGTAAATATATTAATTTCTGATTACAGAAACAATTCTTTTCATAATTAACTTTACTATTCGAAACGAATTAATGGTTTTTTAAAGTGCATCAAGTTTGAATTAGGTGGTTATTTCATTGTATAAATCATTCCATTCGGGATTGTTTTTTTCTATTAGGTGTATTTTCCACGCACGGTTCCACTTTTTCAATTGTTTCTCTCTTTAAATGGCACTTCCAATATCCGTGGTTTGTTCATAATGCACCAATTGATGGACTTTATATTTGGAGGTGAATCCTTTTACCATTTTGTTTTTATGTTCATAGATTCTGCGAATTAGATCATTGGTCACACCAATATAAAGTGTTCCATTTTTCTTGCTTGCCAGTATATAAACATAATAGTATTTCATTTGTTGTTAGTAGATATTATGAATTGATTTTAAATGAGCATGGGTAAAGAGTGGATTCCCGCTTACAAATTGCGGGAATGACAAAAGGGGGAAGCTGTCATTCCCGAGTTTATTTATCGGGAATCCAGGGGAAGGGTGTATTTTATCAGA
>CAZTZL010000016.1:14991-18769 GCA_964617625.1 uncultured bacterium | reverse complement strand
TGTCATTCCCGAGTTTATTTATCGGGAATCCAGGGGAAGGGTGTATTTTATCAGATGCCTTTTTTGTTGTATACTGCTTTTTACTTTTCCCCCAATCTTTTTTCCAATTCCTCCACTTTCCAATCCTGTATGTAGATGTCCATATGATATGAATATTTTATAAATAACAAAACATCCCGAAAATGTCAAGCGGTTTTTCGTAAGAATATGAAAAAGCCCGGGCGTGTTGAGACCCGGGCTTTGGGAGTAGGTATGGCAGAGAGAATTTTATTGTTAGATTACCCTGTTATAAGATTCCGGGATGAACCCAGAATGACAATTTGATGAATTCTTCGTTGTATTTTCTCACGACCGATAGTTTAACTTTTCAGATCGCAGGTTTCGGGATCGAAACGGAACTGCTCGCCATTGACCTGAATATTGAGTTCGCCACTGCCAAGCACAATATAGATGTTCCGCTGGATTTCCCTGATGATCGTAGTACTGCTTTTTATAATTGTCACAGTAGCTGTGTAGGTGCCGGAGACAATGCCGCTCACTTCTTGTGAAAGATCCCGGCGGGTGCCCCGCGGGCCGACCACATCGGTGAATGTCAGGTTGAGTGTGTGGTCCGAAATCCGTGACCCTCTGGGAATAAATATCGTATCCACAGCAGCACGGTAGTACGATCCGTTCATGGTGACCATTTCCAAATTCGTATTGGTTAACAGCCAGTTTCCTGAGATGGCTTTAAGTTCCTGCGAGAGTCTTGGCGTAGTGTGCCTGCCATCCCCGTCGATGATCTTGAAGATGACGGAACAGGCCGTATCGCCGTCCACGATCATGCGTCTTTGCGGATCACCGTTTGAATCCAAAAATTGCAAATTGTAAGTGCGCTCAAAATAGGCGTAGTGCGGTCCGGACGGGTTGCCCCGTTCCCGAACCACATGAATGATCCACATCTGCCTGACGGAATCGTATGCGGCAGTGTGTGATGCGATGTTTTCCGTATCGGATACTTTCCACAGCGTATTCATGTTCTCACTGCCGGTTTGATCCAGAGCGTCGCCGAACTGATCCAACGCGCCTCCGGTATTTTCTCCGATGCTTGCAGCCACAGATAGGGCGATTTCTTCATTCGATATGGAATCGTCTGAAAAAGTGACTTCAGTGGCATTTTTTTTCTCGCATCCCATTGTGAATATCAGCAGCGAAATGATCGAAATGGTTGAAATGATCCACAGATGTTTGACTTTTTGTTTCATGATTTTTTCCTCCTGATGTCAATTTTCAATTGCATCAAAACCGGTTTGTTAAAGTAAACGGTCATAGGGAGGAATTATTGTGAAGGTTTTATAAATTTTTCAGGATGTTTGTGATGAGAAGCTCTCAGAAGAATCACTCTTGTATATTTTAATGATCTATTCTTGATGGAGTGTAATAAGTATGTCATATTACACTCCATCTTTCTCCCTCAAGAGGAAAGAAATGACTGTTACCGGATCAAGGTCATGGATTTCTGCTGGAACATTCCGTCGATTTCCAATCGACAGGTGTAGATACCGGAGGGCCTGTTTTGTCCATTGAAAATGATTTGATAATTTCCCTCAGTTTGAAAATCATTCACTAATGTTTCTGTTTTTCTTCCCAATATATCAAATACGGTCAATCGAACACTGGCGGGTTTGAACAGGGTATAGGGGATTACGGTTTCCGGATTGAACGGATTGGGATAGTTCTGTCCAAGCTGATACTGCCGGAGGATGTGGGGATTTGTTTCATCCGCAATAACAGGCGAGGATTGTCTGGTCTGGGCAAATACCCAGGGAAACAGCAGGGGATAGTCGTACGATTGATCCCAGATTCCGTGCGTGCCTTCCGGATATTCCGTGTAAATGTGTTTCGCTCCTTCATTCAGGCCTTTGGCGATGAGATCGTCGCTTAATCCGATGGTTCTGAATACGTTGATGTTATGCTGTTCCATTGTACTGAAAATAATCCGGGAACACCGAACGGGAACAGAACTATCCAGAGCGCCGTGGAAATCCCAGATGGATACGATTTTAAACTCATCGACTTTCGATGTGTCGCCGCAGCCGCTCATCGGAACAGCCGCTGCAAATCTTGAGGGAAACCGGGCAATCATATCCCACACACCGTAGCCGCCCATGGAAAGACCCGTGATGTAAATTCGGTCTGTATCGATTGAAAATTCCCGGATCAGAAAGTCCAGAAGGTCGTTTACAGTTTCCAGTTCGTTGCTGATCGGAACTTGATCTGTATTGAATGTCATTCCCTGCGTCCACGTCCAGTCCACCCACCGGTTGTCTGTTGGGCATTGGGGTGCCACGACAAAACAGGGCCACTGGTTCTGATTGACTGTGTCTGCCCAGGAGGTGGCCATCCGGTTAGCCTGAATATGTATTTCGTTGTCTGTGCCAACTTCACCGGCACCATGGAGCCCAAGCACCAGAGGGAAAAGGGTTGAAGAGTTGTACTCTTCCGGAATAAAAATTCGATAAGGGAGTGTTGTTGTCTTGTATGTGTGAGACCGTTTTTCGAATTTGGCAACGATTTCACTTTGACTCTGGCTATAAATTTGTTTGATATGGAGATAAAAAATCAAAAGAATAAGTATAATAATTTGCATGTAAACTGGCCGTGATTTCATTTCTTCCTCCCCTCATTTTTTCCATGGAAATGCAGTGGACAGAATGATAATGAATCCTGATATAATTGTCAATCTGATTTTTTGAGGGATGGATTTTAAAAGGTACTTGACAATCGTCTTAAAAATAGTATATTTTTAAACATACGTCGATTCCATTCAAGGGAGGGCAAAATGGGGTTTTTAAATGCAGGATCAATCAAAATAGTCCTTATTTTTCTTTTAATAAGTTTAGTTGCTGCTCCCTGTCGGACAGTGTCGGCACAGCAAATCCAGGCTAATGTTAAGCTCACTTTGGAACGGCTGCCTATGGATAAACAGGAGAAGTTGAAAAATCTGGATATTGATATCGAAACCTATCTCAATAGTTACGATTGGACAGGTGACGGAGAGGATATTGAAATCCCCGTAACTATACAGATTTATCTGCAGGACAAGAGTGTGAGTTATGAAGACCGGTACAACGGCACTTTTCTAATTTCAAACAATTCGGATATACAGTATTACGACAAATACTGGTATTTTCCCTATGATCCCACCGAGCCTCTGATACATAACGAGGGCATTTTTGACCCCTTTACCAGTTTTTTAGATTACTATATTTATCTGATTTTAGGAGGTGAGTATGATAAGTACGGCAAATTTATGGGAACTCCTTTCTTCGAAAAAGCCAGGCAGATAAATGATCAGGCCAGATTCAATACAACATTCATCAACGGATGGAGGGAACGGGGAGTGTTGATCGACCGCATTCTGGGAAAAGAATATGCCCGTTTCAGAGAAATGAAAGATCTCTATTTTCTGGGGCAGTCCTATCTTGGTGAGGAAGACTCCACTGCGGTTAAATATTGTAGTGATGCTATCGATTTACTGGATATCATTTTAGAAAGAAATCCGGAAGATAAAGAGACGCTTCAGTTTATCAATGCCCATTATATTGAATTTATCGAAATGTTCAAAGACGATCCGCGGATGATGAGGAAGTTGATTCGGATCGATCCGAATCACGAAGATAGCTATCGGCAGTATCTTAAAGATTAAAAATTTTATTTAGTATTAAATATGCCTGCTTTAGTTTCAAGTTACTAGTTTTTAGTTACAAATTGAAAGAAACAAGAAACCAGAGAC
Organism: uncultured bacterium; assembly: GCA_964617625.1. Lineage (GTDB taxonomy): Bacteria > Zhuqueibacterota > QNDG01 > QNDG01 > DSAB01 > CAZTZL01. Next base: position 14,994 of record CAZTZL010000016.1, on the reverse strand, counting down.
AAG
>CAZTZL010000016.1:0-14891 GCA_964617625.1 uncultured bacterium | reverse complement strand
AACTATATTATTAAATTCGATATTCATCCTGCTTAAATCGCATTTCCGCTTATGTTAAATCGTAAACTTTTCTCCCCGGACGGGTATGGCCACATTTTTAAAACCGGTGGATTGAATGGTTTCTCCCAGTTCTCTGGATTGATCCGGCTCACCGTGGACTATAAAAACCTGACGCAGCCGTTCTTTATCAAGATTTTGAAAATACGATATTAGTCCATTCTTGTCGGCATGGGCGCTGAATCCATTCATGATTGCCACTTCGGCTTTGAGCGGTATCATATCTCCGAAAATTTTTACTTCAGGTTGTCTCTCCACGATTCTTCTTCCGAGCGTGTTTACTGCCATGAATCCCACAACCAAAACCGTGTTTTTGGGATCCGAAATGTTATTGGCCAGATGATGAAGAATTCGCCCGGCTTCGCACATCCCGGATGCGGAGATGATCATGCAGGATTCGTTTGAGGTGTTGAGTTTTTTGGATTCTTCCACATTGCGTATGTATCGCAGTCTGTAAAAACCAAACGGGTCCTGATCATTGGAAAGAAACTCCTGGCTGGTTTCCTTGTCGAAACATTCCGGATGGCGCCGGAAGACTTCCGTGACGTTCACGGAAAGCGGAGAGTCCACGTAGATGGGTATTTCAGGAAGGCTGCCTTCATTAAACAATTCGTGCAGGACGTAAACAATCTCCTGAGTCCGGCCGACAGAGAATGAGGGGACTATGATTTTACCTCCCCGCTGAACCGTTTTGTTGACCACTTCCCGTACGCTGGTTTTCATGTCTATGAAAGGTTCGTGGTTTCGGTTCCCGTACGTCGATTCGGTGATATAAATATCCACGCCATCCATGGGCTGGGGGTCACGAATAATAGGCAGGTGGGGCCGACCCAGATCTCCGGTGAAACCAATGCGCGTGGTTTTACCGTTTTCCGAAATATCAAGAAGAACCACGGCAGAACCTAAAATGTGACCAGCATCCCGAAAAGTAACCTGAATTTTTGGAGATATACGAACGGAGCGGTTGTATTCAATGCCGGTAAACTGATTCAAACATTTTTCCGCATCTTCCATATTATAGAGTGGTTCGATCAGGGGCAACCCCTTTTTTTGATGGCGTTTGTTGACAAATTCAACATCTTTTTCCTGAATATGGGCGGAATCTTTCAGCATCACGCTAACCAGGTCCTGTGTGGCCTGTGTGCAATAAATGTTTCCCTTAAATCCCTTTTTAACAAGCTGGGGGATGTTTCCGCTGTGGTCGATGTGGGCATGTGACAGTACCATCGTATGGATCGATTCGGGATCGAATGGAAAATTCTGGTTGCGCTCAAAGGCTTCCTTCCTCCGGCCCTGATAAAGTCCGCACTCCAGAAGAATATTTTCACCGTCTACGGTTAAATGATGCATTGAGCCAGTGACGTCCTGGGCAGCGCCAAAAAATTGAATTTCCATGCATTCCTTCTTTCTCTTTTTGTTTCAATGTGATGATTCAATGGAACAGATATAAAAACTATTTTGGATATCCGCAATCAGTAATTTGGTAAAACGGAGTTTATTAAGTTACCAAACTTAAAAAGCATTGTCAAGTTTTGAATCCATTGATTTTTCGCTTGTTTTAATTAAATTCTTTTATAAATTTTTAATATCCTAAAATTCAGGGGATGCCATGATTGATCTCAGAAGCGATACAGTAACCCGGCCTTCCCCGGCCATGCGGGAGGCAATAGCCAAGGCCGAAGTAGGAGATGACGTTTTCGGAGAGGATCCGAGCGTTAATCTTCTCCAGAAAAAAGTGTCAAAAATGCTCGGCAAAGAAGCCGGATTATTTGTGACATCGGGAAGCATGGGAAATTCACTTGCAATCAAATCCCAAACCCAACCCGGGGATGAAGTGATTTGTGAATCCGGCGCCCATATTTATAATTATGAATCCGCCAGCGCTTCATTTCTTTCCGGCGTTCAGCTTCATCCGATTGCCGGTAAATACGGTGTGATTACTGCCGAACAAATTGCAGCAGCGATTCGTCCCGGAGATGCTCACTTTCCCAGAACGCAATTAATCTGTCTTGAAAACACACACAATCGAGCAGGCGGGACAATCTTTCCTCTTGAAGAAATCCGCCGTATCCGTGAAACAGCCAGATCTCACAATTTGAAAATGCATTTGGATGGCGCCCGGTTGTGGAACGCTTCGGTGGCAACCGGGATTCCGATGAATGAATATGCTCAATATTTTGATTCGGTCTCGGTCTGTTTCTCAAAGGGATTGGGTGCTCCTGTGGGTTCGATGCTGACCGGAGATGCCGATTTGATCCGGCAGGCACATCGGAATCGAAAAATTTTCGGGGGAGGTATGCGCCAGGCAGGTATTCTGGCAGCCGCGGCGCTTTATGCCATTGACCATCATATCGACCGTCTCGCAGAAGATCACAGCCGTGCCAGAAAATTGGCAGAAGCCGTATCCACACTTCCGGGCCTGTTTGTCGATTTGGAATACTTACATACGAATCTAATTTTCATAGAATTGCAGAACTGTGCACTTTCAGCGGCACAGGCAGTTGATGCTCTCAGAGAACAGGGTGTTTTGATTATGGCTACGGGGCCGAGCCGGCTACGGGCAGTTATACATCTTGATGTACCCGAACAACAGATTGATCAGGCAATTGGTGCATTTCAAAAAGTTTTTAAAAACAGACATACTGCACCTCCGAAAAGAACGCTGAAATGACAGATGAAATCAGAAACGGGGACTTCTCCCAAAGCGAGGATGCGGTCAGTGAAATGGTTGCGAAAATGGTTCATAAACTGCGAAACCCCCTTTCGTCCATTAAAATGGGATTGAGCACACTCCTTTACAGGTCCAAATTAAATGAAAAGGATGTGCATTGTCTCGAGGTTGCCTCGCGGGAAGTCGTTCAGATAGAAAAAATTTTAAAAGATCTGCTCGGCTATTTTCAACCCTATGTTCTCCACTTTTCGGAACAGAATATCAATGACATCATCGAATCGGCTGTTGAAGGAAGATCGCATTCATTACATCAGAAAGGCGTCATTATTCAAAAGGAATACAGCAGCGATTTGCCAAAAATCGTACTGGACGTGGGGAAAATAACCTGTGTCATCGACCAGCTTCTTCAAAATAGCGAGGAGGCTTTTGTTGCCAATGGTACGATTATCATTCGTTCGGCTCGTGGAAAGAAAAAAGGCACGGTCGCAGTTGAGATGACGGATAACGGACCGGGTATCAGCGCAGAAATAGCTGCTCATATTTTTGAGCCGTTTTTTACCACCAAAACGGGCAGTACGGGATTGGGATTGACCCTTGCGAAAAAAATTGTGGAAGACCACGGGGGAACGATTCAGGTTGAAAGCACTCCGGGAAAAGGTACACGCGCGGAGATCAAACTTCCGGTGGTCTAATTTCGAAAATAATATTTTTGATTCTTTGAAAAAATGACTTATTTTGTCTAAGTGAAGATGTTAAACCATTATATCCGCGAAACCATACAAGAACGCAACTCCATGCTCTGCGTCGGTCTTGATACAGATCCGGTAAAAATTCCTCCTTATCTTTTAAAACAAGACAATCCGATTTATCGATTCAACCGCGCCATTATCGATTCGACACACGATCTGGTGGCGGCGTATAAACCCAATCTGGCCTTCTATGAAGCGCTTGGTCTCGAAGGCTGGGCTGTTTTAAAACAGACGCTGGATTATATTCCGGAAGGAATTCTAAAAATCGGAGATGCAAAAAGGGGAGATATCGGATCCACCGCCATCAAATATGCGAAAGCCCTTTTCGATCTGGGATTCGATGTGGTCACAGTGAATCCCTATCTGGGGTGGGATTCTATCGGTCCCTTTGTTCATGATCAAGAGAAGGGTGTATTTGTGCTTTGCCTGACGTCCAATCCGAGCGCGCAGGATTTTCAATACCGCATGGTTGAGGGCAAACCTTTTTATCAGAGAGTCGCTGAGAAGGTCCTCGAATGGAATTCGAATGAAAACTGCGGTCTCGTCGTGGGAGCAACGCATCCGGAAGAATTACAGAAGATACGGGAGACCGCGCAGGACCTTCCGTTTCTGATTCCCGGCATCGGAGCACAGGGGGGAGATCTCGAATCGACCATTTCAGGGGGGACCGATGGACATGGTGAGATGGCCATTGTCAATTCCAGCCGTGGTATTATTTACGCTTCTTCCGGTGAGGATTTTGCCGATGCCGCCAGGAACGAAGCGCTTAAATTAAAAGATGCGATGAATAGTTTGCGTTTAAAAAAGAAAGAGCAAAGTGAATGAGTTTATCAAAAGAATCCATTTTGAAAATATTCAGGGAAACAGAGGCGCTGTTGGACGGCCATTTTTTGTTGACTTCGGGCCTGCACAGCAATGCCTATTTTCAATGCGCCAAAGTGTTTCAGTATCCATGGCACGCAGAAGTACTTTGCCGTGAGATTGCAGAGCATTTCAAAAACAAACGCATCGATGCAGTGGTATCCCCGGCAGTGGGAGGTATCGTCATGGGTCAGGAAATCGGACGGCTTCTCAAAATTCGTTCGATTTTTATGGAGCGGGTGGAGGGGAAAATGACACTGCGCCGCGGTTTTCAAATTAATTCCGGTGAACGTGTCCTTGTCGCAGAAGATGTGACCACGACCGGGGGATCGGTTAAAGAGGTCATTCAGGGTGTGCGGGAGCAGAATGGAGAAGTTGCAGCCGTGACAGCCGTCGTGGATCGGTCCGGAGGGCAGATCGATTTTGGTGTTCCCTATTTTTCGCTCCTTAAAATGGAAGTGGTTGCCTATCCGCCCGATGATTGTCCGCTATGCAGACAGGGAAGTCAGGCTGTCAAACCGGGAAGCCGGAACCTGAAATAGGAGGTGGTCTGCTGAATCCCGATCCCAAACTGATTGTCGGCATTGTTTTCTGCCTCGTCTATCTGTATCTCGTTCTTTTTAAGCACCACCGGGGTACGGCTGTCTGGTCGGGTGCAGCGATCCTGATTGTGCTCTCTCTTTTTGTCTATGCTCACCCTTTTCTATCGATTCAAAAAATCCCGGGTTTTATTAACTGGAATGTAATCGGCATTTTTATCGGGACACTCATTCTGGCCGAAATTTTTATCGTTTCGAAAGTGCCTGTTCTCCTGGCCGATATTCTGGTCAACCGGTCGAAAAACGTGGGGATGGCCATTCTCTGGGTCTGCGCACTGGCCAGCGTTATTTCCGCTTTTATCGAAAATGTGGCCACGGTCCTGATCGTGGCACCGATTGCACTCGCTTTGGCTAGAAAACTGAGAGTCTCTCCCGTGCCTTTTCTGATCGGGCTTGCGATCTCATCCAATCTTCAGGGGACCGCGACGCTGATTGGAGACCCGCCGAGCATGATTCTGGCCGGCAATCTCCATTTAAATTTCAATGATTTTTTTATTTTTCACGGCAAGCCGGGGATCTTTTTTGCAGTTGAATTGGGGGCCGTCAGTTCTTTTTTGGTGCTCTATGCATTTTTCCGCAAATACACACAACCGGTAACCTCAATTCCCCGGGAGAAAGTAACTTCCTGGACGCCCACATGGCTCATGTCGGCGTTGATTATCGCACTGGCGATCTCTCCCATTTGGGATCCTGAATTTCGGTTTTTGGGCGGTTTGATTTGTATCCTGTTTGGAATGATCGGACTCATCTGGCAATCTTTTCAAGAAAAGGACACAGCCCTTCAAATCTGCAAACAGTATGATTGGGACACGACTTTTTTCCTTGCGGGCATTTTTGTGCTGGTGGGAATTCTTGAACAGGTAGGTCTGATCGATTTGTTAAAAGATGTGCTGATCTCGACTCTGGGAAACCGGCCCTTTGTCAATTATGTGTTCATTGTCTGGTTTTCCGTCCTGATTTCCGGATTCATCGATAACGTGCCCTACGTGACGGCTATGATTCCGGTTACCATCAAACTGAGCAGTGAACTCGGCTTGGAACCTTACCTGCTGACATTCGGCCTTTTAATCGGTGCCTGTCTTGGCGGGAACATCACACCGATTGGAGCAGCGGCCAATATCGTATCGATGGGTATTCTCCATCGGCAAAAATATCACACGAGTTTTATGCAGTTTGTAAAAATCGGTCTTCCGTTTACAATTGCGGCGACTCTGGTGAGTTTTCTTTTTATCTGGTTTGTTTGGAAGTAGGTGGAGTACGGGGCTTCTTCTTTAACTTCGTTTTTTCCAGTTTTTTAATTTTTCCTGTTATTTTTTCTATTGCCGCTTCAGAAAGCGCTTTTTCTTTATCCGTCAGTCTGCATGTGAGAATATCAAAACCAACTTTTTCCAGACGGCTCATTGTTACGTCGTAGGGATTTAATATCTCCAGAATGTTCTTGAGCAGCTCGAATTCGTGAGGATAAGCCACGCAGAGCAGAGAGGCCCTGGGAAGAATCTCGTCTGACTTGGAATGCACCCCTGTCTGGTGCCAGATTAGCCGGATCGTTTTTTTGGTATCAATAAAAGATTTAAGCATATCGTAAGCGATACGAATGTGGTCGATGATTTCATCGATACCTGCGCTGAGTCGGTAAAAATCTTCGATGCTGTAGTACAGTTCCCTGATGGTTGATTTGTCGATTCCTTCCAAACGGCGGCGCGCCGATTTCAGTTTTTCCGTATCGATGGTACGCATGCCTTCATCGAAATCACGGAAATCACCCAGTGTTTCCTTGATTTTTTCCCTGATGTGACGATAGATGGATTCCACATTTTCAATAACAGTCAAGCTGGCACGAAGGTTGATGATAAACACCTGTGTTGAACCGAATAAACGCGGCGGTTTCACTGAGAGTATATGCAGACCCGAGCCGCTTTCCAGAGAGTTGGCCGTGCGCGTGACTGTATTCTGCTTCAGTTTTTTAGATGAAGGGATCACAACGATAACTTTAAAATCAATATAAAGGGCAGTTGTGTGGCCGACACTCTGATAAACCTGGATTTTATGACTGCTCTGCGCTTCTCTTACAAGCAGGGGAATAACTGCACGGGCGTACTGTTCGAATCCGCCTATGGTTTCGATCCACTCGGCCCGGTCCCGCCGCTTGTTCAAGACCATTGTGTTGAATCCTTTTGCCAGACGTTTTTGTTCGATGTCGGACAGGGGATGCCCGAGACGGTCAACAAATTCAATCCGATAGCACGAAACGCCGTCATTGGTGGTAAATTCCCTGTTATGTTTCAATTGAAAACCGCTAGAAGTCAGTTCTATGGTTGTCAGGCAATCTTCCAGATTCAGCAGATGGGCAGGGCCGGCTAACGTGACGCCGGTAAAAACGCCTTCTTTATTTGTTGTAAAATTGGTAATGTCGAGCTGAATGGCTCCGCCTGATTTTTGAACTTCTTTTCTGAATTTGAAGTTGCGGATAATCTGGCGGGCAATGTCCTCGACTTTACGATTTTCAATGTAATTCTTTGATCTGGCTGCAAAGAACCGTATGACTTCACCATCCAAACCGATAATTTCTTCCAGGTCATTTCCCTTGTAAATTTCTTCGATGTATGCAATGACCTTTCCGTAAATTTCCAGTTTCTTGATTTCTTCGGAAAGCAGATAGGCTTTAGCACTGGTCCCAACCGCGGCCTGGTGCAGTTTATTAAGAATAGTTTTTGTTTGATTCAATAATTGCTGATATGCATCTTCTTTTTCAGTCCGGACACCGATCAGAACAACACCGAGATCGAGCTTGCCTTCCTGAATAGAGAATCCTTCGATAAAGTAGATATTCCATCCCATCTCATGAATCACACCGGCGCAGGAGTTGGAGAGGCCGGGCCAGTCCGGGCTCAATATCCCGAATGTGGTAATGCATGTGCCGTCTTTGAGATGACAAACCTCGGTTTTCACTGTAATAATTTTTTTATTTCTTTTACCTTTCCAGTCACTCAATAATTTGATCACCAGGGCCTGTTGTGTGCTGATCGGAAAATATTGAATTGCCTCATTGATGCTGTCATAATAGGTCTGAAGTTTTGTCGGAGTCAGTTCGAGATTGTACAAATGCTTTAATATTTTTTCAATACTTTTTAGATGCTGATTCATTGTTTGTCATTCCTGAAATTGGGTTGAAATCAATTCAATAGAAGGTAATAAATAAATGTTTGAAGATCAATAGCCTTGATCGAAATGACCGGATCTATCCTTTTTTTAAAAAAATGGAGTCAAGCGGAATCGGCTTGACAATGACCATGAAAAATAGTATCATAAAAGCAGAAGATACTGAGACTGAATGAAAAGCAATCATTTAAATTGAGTTGATTTTATGAATCCAGATGAAAAAGATTATTACCAAAAATTGAGACAAAAGGTCAGGGAATGGTCGGGGAAAAATGAAAATCAAGATCATCCCTATGCAAAATGGATTCTCCTTGCTCCGGACTTTTTTCATCTGCTCGTACGGCTGGTTGCCGACCCCGATGTTCCGCTTGATAAAAAAGCGAAGTTTGGGGCCGTTCTTATTTATTTTATTTCTCCTGTGGATATCCTCTCCGAATTGTTACTTGGAACCCCCGGTTTTATTGATGATGTGGTGTTGAGCGCCTATGTATTGAATACGTTCATTAATGATATCGATCCCTCAATTATTCGCAAACACTGGGCAGGAGATGGAGATGTGCTGGGTGTTGTTAAAAAGGTCATTGCTTCTTCGGATCAGCTCCTTGGGTCGGGGTTGTTCCGCAGGGTGAAGCGATTTCTAAATCGGAAATAAAAATCAGGCGCTATTTGCAACAGAAGTGGGTTATACTGATTTACTTGACATTTATCAAAACTTTTTATAGCTTCTATCGTTCAATTAATACACGTATTATAACATGGGGACGACTTGGATTCGACGGGAACAGCGGGATTGGAGAACGCGTGCCCAGGTCCTGGATCCTGGTGAAACTTTCGGGACAAACAATAAAAGGCAACGATTATCAATATGCCCTGGCTGCTTAATTAAGCAGCCCGTTCCTGAAGATTTTTATCTGCCGAAATCTTCAAGGGACGTCGACTCTGGCAGATTAGCCGGTATCTTTGTCTGAGGGAAAACCGGTGAAATAAGTTCAGGCTTAGCCGTTATGTACCCTGTCTGTTGGGAGCATAAGGTGAAAACAAATGACAGACTATGCACGTAGTGGTCTTCAAGGACGTGTTTTCGGACGTGGGTTCGATTCCCACCGTCTCCACTTCTATAAAAAAGGGAAAAGCGCTGGACTTTTCCCTTTTTTAATTCAAAAATATTATAATGCTGTCCGTTCCGGATACCTATTCGCAACTGAGAAGTATTCATCCAAAGGATATTGCAGTTAATTTCCCTATGGTTTATCTGGACGGTTTAAACAGAGGTGAACTCCCATTCCCACACAGCCGTTCTGATGAATCGGATAAATGGATACTGGTTTTTCATAATAAGCAGGCGAGGCGTTATTATGATGGGTGATCAAGTAGTTGATCACCCCAAAAGCGATGAGCGCCCCACCGATTCCGAAACTAAAATTTGATTTGGTGTCAAAGCTGGTTGTTTTATCAAACAAACGCATCCGTTCATCTTGGGTTGAAGCTGCTATGTGATCTTCATAGCTCTGATCAGCCTGATCGTAAAAATAATATCCGAGGCCGCATGCGACTATGCCGGTTCCGATGGAAAGATAGGAGAGGAGGTATTTGTTATCACCTGAATAAGTTGGACTTGTTTTGGTTTTGACAATTTTTGGCAACCCGATGTAATCTCCTACACCGATTTTATATCGCGGATTTTCAGAAATAATTTTGCCTACGCACTTTCCTTCTTTAAACATAATAATTTCCAGTTTGCCGATTTTCTTTTCTTCTCCTGTCGGTGTCTTTCTCAGTACAGAAACCTTGTTGCCAGGTTTCAGACCGGATGTTTCATCAGTATCAATCAAAACATGGGTTTTAACAATTCTGGTAATTTCTTGTGAATAGACAGAAACAGACAGTACCAACACCAACAGTAACAGAGAACATTTTAATACTCTCATTTTTCTCTCCTATTCGTTGTTAACAGTACAACGTTATTCAAAGACCTTATAAAGGTTTTATGTTCAACGAGAGTGATGCAGGAACAATCAATTACCTATATAATATTCTATTTTTTTTTAAAAGTCAAGAATAAATCGTTCTTACCAAAATAATGTATGTGTTTTCTAAAGTTAATATATTTGAGACTCAATTCAAATATAAATATTTACAAGTGATTGTATTTTTTTTTCGTTGACTTTTCGTTATTAAGGATGTATATTAGTCTAGTAAAATTTGTACTTTCCTGCCTTCTTTCATATTGCGTATAAGGGTATGAACAATAAACCGTTACAGAAATTCTTCACAAACGAGATGGAGAGAAAGATGAAAAAGTTAAATATCATCGCATTGGTTGGTCTTACTCTGCTTTTTGTTGTGGATTGTTCCAGACATACTTATGAACCGGAACTTGCAAACGGCAGAGTCGTTGGTTCTATTCATGGTATCGTTACGGATTTTGCAACAAATACGAGATTCGATATTAATCAGGTGAAAATCACATGGATTATCGACGGCAAGATGCAGTCCACATGGAATGACAGCATGGGATACTATATTATCACTGATTTGACGTCGGGGGAATATGATATCACATTTTCCGGAGCGGATGATTATGCCGTCAGTAAATTACATGTAATCATACCTCCGTTTGAAGATCTTGTCGGATGCTGCGGTGCTACCGATAAAAATTACTCTTACAGTGTAATTAAAGACATCATGCTGTATCAAATGAATTCTTCTTTGGTGGGCAAGATCTATAAAAAGGAGAGCGAACAAAATATCGAACCGGCCGAAGGTGTAACCGTGGTTGCAGATTTTACTTATGGTCATGAGAGTGAAGAATTTTACAACATTACTCCTGCCCAGTACACAGCGGTAACAAACAGTGACGGTGAATTTTCTCTTGTCGAACTTCCCTGTACACCGACAGTTGGTTTACGAACGATGCCCTATCAGGATGACACTTATGATTATGCGGTCGCGGAAACCACTGTTGCGTTGATTCCGAATGCCACAAAAAATGTTGGAGATGTTATTCTCACAATTGCACCTGCGGAACCTTTTATTGTTCAAAACAACTTTATTGATGTTGATAATTTTGCTTTAACAAACAGTCTCACTGCGACATTCTCAAAAGCCATGGACACAACTTCCTTTCACATCGTGCTGAAGCGGCTTTATCAGTACGATCCGTATACCTGCTGCGATGATGATGATTATAATGAATATGACGAAGATGTCGTTATTGAATGTAACGTTACATGGGGAAGTAATATTACAGTAACCATTAATCCCTATGTGGATCTTGAGGCAGGATGGGTATACAGTATCTGTCTGGAAGGGTATTCCCTCGATAAAAACGTATTTGGGAAGGAATACAATTTCAAGACACAGCGAGGAATAGAGTTCGTTTCCACCAATCTGGAACGGGCTCAGGATATTTATGATGAATTCCCGGTCGATTCGAATATTGAAATTGTTTTCTCGATGGGAGTGGTATTGGGCAATCCGATGGGTTATGTCCAACTGTTTGATTCGAGCGGTGCTTATGTGATGACATCGCTTACGCTTTCAGCGAATAGTAAAACGTTGATTATTAATCCACAGGACGGACTGGAACCGGATCAGGAATATCACCTGGAATACAGGGTGTATTCCTCAATCCCGGGTGATTTTGATGAAGGCGAATTCGACTTCGAAACGGAAAGTGAAATCACGGCGCCCGGACAGGTCACCGGTTTTGCACTTAACGAACCGACAGGATGGCATGCCGACTGGAATACAACAGCAATTAATTTCAGATGGATCAGAGTCGCAGGCGCTGAAGGTTATGTTATTTTTGCCAAGGACAACAATCATAATGATGACCGGATTGCGATAGGGCAATTTGATGCAATTGACAATGTCTCTTGGCAATACGGCTCGATTGCTCTGCCTCCTCAATTTGATTATTATGACGATGATGCTTGGCAGACGCCTTTCCTCTACAACACCGATGTGACCTTTACGGTTCTGGCTTACAATAGTGCCGGCATTGGTCCTTTCTCGAGTGAAATAGTAATCGGAGACGATACTACGCCGATTGGAACGTTAGTTCAAAATGGATCTCTGGATAACAGCGCGAATGGAAGTACCATTTCGGTCACGATGACTTTCACCGGGAATGAATATCTCGGCTCCAGTATTACAACCAGTATTATGGAAGCCGGTGGCGACGTCGCGTATGTTCTGCCGATAGGGAATTTTGTATATGGTTGGAACAACAACATGTGGGGCGGAACATTCACGGTCACTGTTCCTGCGAATCAGAATGGATCTGGGGATACTTTTACCATTAATTTCCAGGATACCAACGGCAATGGACGTACGCTCATTCATACTCTCTGGTAAAAGAGCAGTTACATTGCACCGTTGATGAACGATTACAATAATTTTAAGTCTCCGCGGGGGAGAGCAATTCCCTGCGGAGACTTTTTTTATTGGATGAACACTGTCACTTCTCCTCTTCCCATCCGAATTGGAATTCAGAGATTTCAGCGTGCCTGTCAAACATGAATTTGTCGAAAAATAATTCCAAACCAATCGTTTATATCAAACTGGTATTGACGGCCATATTTTGGGGCGCGACATTTATTGCCGGACGGATTGTTACCCAAAATGCCGGACCGTTTTCAGCTGCATTTCTCCGGTTTGCCATTGCTTCTGTCTGCCTTTTATTCCTGACATGGCAATCAGAAGGTCTGCTGCCCAGGCTTCGAAAAAAACAAATTATTCCAGTTATTTTTCTTGGAATGACGGGTGTGTTTTTATACAACGTCATGTTTTTTATTGGACTGAAAACAGTTGAAGCCAGTCGGGCTTCTGTGATCATTGCCACGAATCCGGTTTTTATCGCGCTTTTTTCTTCAATCATATATAAGGAAAAATTAAGCAGACTCCAGTTACTGGGTATTTTTATCTCGGTGATCGGAGCTGTTCTGGTGATTGTCAGGGGTGATCTGAAACAACTGTTTCAGGGGGATCTGGGACAGGGAGAAGTGTTTATTTTCTGCTGTGTGGTTTGCTGGGTCAGTTATTCCCTCATCGGCAAATGGGTCATGCACACATTGAGCCCTCTGGTATCGGTAACCTATTCCGCGCTCATCGGTTGTGCGGCGCTGTTGTTTCCCGCACTTATCGAAGGCATTGCAGCCGATCTTGTCCATTTTCCTTGGGTGGTCTGGATTGGATTGGGTTATTTGGCTGTTTTCGGGACCGTACTCGGATTTGTCTGGTATTATGAGGGTGTTTACATAATCGGCCCGACGAAAGCCGGTATTTTTATCAATTTTGTTCCAATCAGTGCTATCGTGCTTGCTGTTTTGATCTTAGGTGAAAAAATAACAGTATCATTAATCATTGCAACAATACTGGTCATTTTGGGTGTTTTCTGTGTGAATAAAAATCCGAAAAAGAGATTGTAAAATTTGAAATAAATTTGTATATAATTCCCATTGTTAATTAAAGACGGTAGAACATGGAATTATTTTCTCAATTGAACAGTCAATTGAACAATCTGATCTGGGGACTCCCGATGATCATACTCATCGTCGGAGTTGGGATCTATCTGGCTTATTTGAGCCGGGTGATTCAGATCAGAAAATTCGGGCAGATGTGGCGAGAAACCATTGTCCGCACCTTTCGAAAAGAGGGAGCCGGAGAAGGGGATGTCAGTCCCTTTCAGGCCGTCAATGTGGCGCTTGGGGGAACTGTGGGTGTGGGAAATATTGTCGGTGTGGCGACTGCGATAGCCACAGGCGGTCCCGGAGCAATTTTCTGGATGTGGATTTCGGGCATTCTCGGCATGGGCACAAAATTTTTTGAAGTAGCGCTCGGTATGCATTTCCGCAAACGTGAAAAAAACGGTCCCATGATGGGCGGCCCGATGATGTACATTCAGGAGGGAATGGGTTCCCGGTGGAAATGGCTGGGATTTGTTTTTGCGGTTTTTGGCGCCCTGGCCGCCTTCGGCATCGGCAACATGGTGCAATCCAATGCTGTGGCCGAAGGATTGACCTATTTCCATATTCCAACCTGGACAACCGGAGCGGCGCTGCTCTTTCTCGTCGGATTGGTGACCATCGGCGGTATCAAGCGTATCGCTCATGTGGCCATGTTTTGTGTGCCTTTTATGTGTATCCTCTATATGATAGGCGCCATTGTCATTATCTTCTGGAAGATTGCATATGTCCCGGCAGTTTTGGCAGGGATCGTTCAGCATGCATTTTGTCCGACTGCGGCAGTTGGCGGATTCACCGGCGCAGCTGTTCGGCATGCCGTTCGTTACGGTGTGGCAAGAGGAATTTTCAGTAACGAAGCCGGTCTGGGAAGCGCTCCGATTGCCCATGCCACAGCCATGACCGATCATCCGATACGGCAGGCTTTCTGGGGAATCATCGAGGTGCTGGTCGATACGATTATCATGTGCACGGCCACAGCTCTGGTCATCTTGCTCACCGGAGTCTGGACTTCAGGTGCCACAGGAGCTGCTCTGACCATCGATGGTTTTTCGACACTTTTCGGATTAAAAACGGGTTCGGCTCTGGTCACTTTTTGTATGGTGTTGACAGCCTATGATACCAATCTGGCCTGGTGTTTTTACGGGGAAACCTGTTCCGCTTACATTTTCGGTCACGGGAAAACCGTTCGAACTATCTATCGGTTTCTCTGGCTGCCTTTTGTTGTTGTCGGTGCTGTGGTAAAGCTCGATCTTGTCTGGAATGTGGCCGATACACTGAATGGATTGATGGCAATTCCGAATCTGATTGCACTCATCGTTCTTGCACC
>CAZTZL010000015.1:0-49593 GCA_964617625.1 uncultured bacterium | reverse complement strand
CGGACGAACCGTGGGCGCCGGTGTGGTTGGTAAAATCCTGGAATAAAATCAATTTAATGAGGTTCAAGAAAAGTGTCCGGACAAACAATACGCATTAAACTAAAAGCTTATGATCATACGCTGATTGATAAATCAACCGAGCGTATCGTACGCACGGCAAAAACCACAGGAGCGGCCATTTCAGGACCGATTCCTCTACCGATTAAACGTTCTGTTTATACGGTGTTGCGGTCTCCGCACGTGGATAAAAAATCGCGCGAACAATTCGAGACGAGAATTCATAAACGGCTAATTGATATTTTAAATGCATCCCCTAAAACAGTGGATGCCCTCATGAAGTTGGAATTGCCAGCCGGTGTTGATGTAGAAATAAAAGTATGATCTTGATCATTTCAGAGCGCATGGAGATGAATAATATATGAATGGTCTTTTAGGCAAGAAAATTGGAATGACCCGTTTGTTTGACGAAACAGGAGCTTCCTTTGCTGCGACTGTTATCGAAGCAGGACCCTGCACAGTCATTCAATTGAAAACAGTGGAAAAAGACGGTTACAATGCTGTTCAACTGGGCTATCTTGAGAAGAAAGAAAAGCATACTACAAAACCGCTGCTCGGACATTTTAAAAAAGCCAAGGTATCCCCTTTTCGTATTCTCAGGGAATTCCGGGATTACCGGATCGAAGTCAAGGAAGGCGATCAGATTAAAATTGAAAATTCTTTTTTTGAAGGAGAAACGGTTCACGTAACGGGTTTATCCAAAGGAAAAGGATTTGCCGGAGTGGTCAAGCGATATGGATTCAGCGGTGGTCCGAAGACACACGGCCAGTCCGATCGGCATCGGGCACCCGGTTCAATCGGACAATCCGCTTATCCAAAAAGAGTTTTCAAAGGATTGAGAATGGCGGGACGGATGGGGAATCGGAAGACAACCCTTTCAAATTTGAAAATTTTAAAAATTATCCCGGACCAGAATCTCCTTGTTGTCAAAGGGGGTGTCCCGGGAGCTCGAAACAGTATTCTACAGATATGGAACTAAACTAATATGGGTAAAAATGTGAAATTGGATGTGTATAAAACAGATGGCAAGCCGTCTGGCGAACAAGTGGTTTTACCGGCCAAGGTATTTGATGTGGAACCCAACGATCATGTCATATGGCTGGTTGTCACAACGGAAATGACGAATAAGCGTCAGGGAACCAACCAGACGAAAACCCGTGCTGCTGTCAGCGGCGGCGGAAAGAAACCGTGGCCTCAAAAAGGCCGGGGTTCGGCTCGGGCAGGTTCGACAAGATCGCCCGTCTGGGTAGGTGGAGGAAGGGTTTTTGGCCCATCTCCAAGGGACTATAATAAAAAAGTTACAAAAAAAGTTAGTCGGCTTGCCAGAAAATCTGCTCTGACATATAAAGCCAGAGAGGATCGTATTAAACTGATTGAAGATTTTACGTTTGAAAAGCCCCGGACCAAAGAGATGGAAGGGATTTTAAAACAACTACAATTATCCAGTGAGAAAACGCTGCTTATTACACACCAGACAGATCGGTCTTTGTGGCTTTCCTCCAGAAATATCCCCAAATTGTCGATCAAGCAGGCAGATGGATTCTCGACATACGATGTTTTGAATGCGGAGAAGCTTTTAATACAAAAAAGTGCTCTGAAAATAGTAGATGAGGTTTTGGGAAAATGAAACTGTATCGTGAAATCATTGTTCATCCGGTGATGACAGAAAAAGCATCGAATTTACAGGAAACAGAAAGAAAGATCGCTTTCATGGTGGATCGAAATGCGAATAAAATAGAAATCCGGAAAGCTGTTGAAGAGAAATTCAGTGTCAAAGTCAGCAAGGTAGCTACAATGAATATGAAGGGAAAGGTGAAACGTCTGGGACGTTTTGAAGGGCGCCGCTCCCATTGGAAAAAAGCCATTGTTACTTTAAAAGAAGGCTTTAAAATCGATTTTTTTGAGGGGAAGTAGTTTTTATGCCAGTAAAGAGTTTTAAACCAAAGACACCGTCTCAAAGATTTAAGACCGTCTCAACATTTGAAGAGATAACAAAGGATAGGCCTGAAAAATCATTATCTCGTTCGATCAACAAAAAGGGCGGAAGAAACAATAGAGGTCGTATTACCATGCGACGGCGGGGTGGCGGGCACAAGCGTCTTTATCGTATTATTGATTTCAAGCGGGATAAAGACGATATTGCAGCCAAGGTAACCGCGATTGAGTATGATCCAAACCGATCTGCCCGCATTGCTCTCCTGTGTTATTCTGATGGAGAGAAGCGTTATATTCTTGCTCCCGATGGTCTGCAAGTGGGGCATCAGGTGTTATCCGGAGAGAATGCGGATATTAAGGCAGGCCATGTAATGCCCCTGGGCAAGATTCCCTTGGGAACAGGGATTCATAATGTCGAATTAAAACCCGGGAAAGGTGGTCAAATAGCCAGAGGCGCCGGAACATCAGTTCAACTCGTTGCAAAGGAAGGTAAATATGCTCATTTAAAAATGCCTTCCGGAGAAGTGAGAATGGTTTCAAAAGATTGTCGTGCAACGATCGGTCAGGTAGGGAACACGGATCATATTAATGTGACTGTAGGAAAAGCCGGACGATCACGATGGGCAGGTAAAAGACCGAAAGTCAGGGGAGTGGTAATGAACCCGGTGGATCATCCGATGGGTGGAGGTGAAGGGAAATCTTCAGGAGGGAGGCATCCAACGACGCCCTGGGGAAAACCTACAAAAGGATATAAAACCCGTAAAAAAAGCAAGAAATCAAACATGTACATTGTAAAAAGAAGAAAATAGAGGAAAATCTCAATGGCGCGATCCGTAAAAAAAGGTCCCTATGTTGACGAAAAACTCATGGCAAAAGTTGATGTTTTAAATAAAACCAATTCAAAGAAAGTCATTAAGACATGGGCCAGAAGAAGCACGATTCCTCCCGATTTTGTAGGACACACGATTGCCATCCATAACGGCAATAAATTTATTCCGGTTTTTATCACGGAAAATATGGTGGGACATAAATTGGGTGAATTCGCTCCAACCCGGACCTTTCGTGGGCATAGCGGCAAGAAGGTGGATAAAAGCACTAAAGTATCTTAAGGAGTCTATTTCTATATGGAAGCAAGATCAATAGCAAAATATATACGAATTTCACCACGCAAGGTCAGGCAGGTTGTTAATCTGATCCGCGGAAGATCTGTCGAAGAGGCGATCAATTTACTCCATTTCACAATGAAAGCGGGTTCGGATCCTGTTGAAAAGACATTGCGTTCGGCTGTGGCAAATGCGATGAATAAAGATGAAAACTCAAAATTAAGTCCAGAAGATTTATTTGTAAAGGAAATAAAAGTGGACGAGGGTCCGACAATGCGTCGGTATCGTCCGGGCCCGATGGGGCGAGCGCATATTATCCGAAAACGGATGTGTCATATTACGGTCGTTGTTTCGGATCTATCAGGTTAGGATCAAGACGGAGGAAATATTGGGACAAAAAACAAATCCCGTTGGTTTCAGGCTGGGAATCAATCGAACATGGAAATCTCTGTGGTTTGATGAGAAGGGATTTTCGGAAAAACTGCAAGAAGATCTCATGTTACGGAATTATATTCGGAACCGGCTTCCCAATGCGGGAATTTCCGAGGTTGAAATAAAAAGAACTCCAAAGCGAATTACACTGACGATTCATACGGCCCGTCCCGGGATCGTGATTGGTAAAAAAGGAGCGGAAGTTGACAAAGTTAAAGAAGAACTTCAGAGATTAACTTCCCAGGAGATCCAGGTCAATGTACACGAAATCAAACGTCCGGAACTGGATGCCTTTCTGGTCGCCGAGAATGTGGCGAGGCAACTGGAGTCGAAAGTTTCTTTTCGCCGGGCCATGAAACGGGCAATTACTGCCACCATGCGCATGGGGGCAGAGGGAGTTCGGATTTGTTGCTCCGGGCGTCTTGGTGGAGCCGAGATGGCGAGACGTGAGCAATACAAGGAAGGAAGAATTCCGCTGCATACTTTGAGAGCGGATATCGATTATGCACAAGTGGTTGCGAGTACAACGTATGGTACCATCGGCGTGAAAGTTTGGATTTGCAGAGGTGAAGTGCTCGGGGTTTGATTTTATTGAATAAAGATTTGTTTTTTTATGAGCGGGTTTTGAAATTAATAATTAACGATTTGTTTTTAGGAGTTTAATAAAATGTTAATGCCGAAAAAGGTAAAATGGAGAAAACAGCAACGCGGCAGAATGAGAGGAATGGCTTACAGAGGGTCCAAGCTCGCTTTCGGAACGTATGGATTAAGAGCCATGGAACCTGCGTGGATAACGAGTCGTCAAATCGAGGCCGCGCGAATTGCTATTACAAGATATATCAAACGCGGCGGGAAATTGTGGATCAGAATTTTTCCTGATAAACCTGTGACGATTAAACCTGCCGAAACGAGAATGGGAAAAGGCAAAGGGAGTCCTGAATTCTGGGTTGCCGTGGTCAAGCCGGGAAGAATGCTTTTTGAATTGGAAGGCGTGACTACTGATGTGGCCAAATCTGCTATGAGGCTGGCTTCGTATAAATTGCCTTTGAAAACAAAGTTCATTACTTCCGCAGAAGGGGAGAATGCCTGATGTTGAAAATGGAAGAAATCAGACAGTTGCCATTGGAAGAACTGAAAATTCGTTTGAGAGATACAGAAGAAGAATTGATTAATCTCCGATTTCAGTTGGCGCTTCATCAATTGGAGAATCCTTTAAAGGTTCGATATCTTCGGAAAGATGTTGCACGTTTAAAAACGATTATTCGTGAATTTGAATTGGGCGTTAATAAAGAGACAGGAACGAAGAGCTAAAGGAAGTGATATGACCGAAAGAGCAAGGAAAAAAGTTTTTATAGGCAAAGTCGTTAGTAATCGTATGGAAAAGACGATCACTGTGGCTGTGGAACGACGATGTCGGCACAAGCTTTACGGCAAATTTATAACAAAGACATCTACATTCATGGCTCATGACGATAAAAACGAGTGTGGGATAGGAGATATCGTACGTATCATGGAAACCCGTCCTCTCAGTCGCAGGAAGCGCTGGAGACTGGTTGAAGTTATCGAAAAGGCTCAGTAAATCTGACTAGGTAGAGGATAGAAATGGTTCAGCAATATTCAAATCTGATTGTCGCGGACAATACGGGAGCAAAAAAGGCAATGTGTATCAAAGTTCTCGGTGGAACACGGAGACGGTATGGAAGCGTTGGAGATATCATTGTCGTGTCCATAAAGAGTGCAATTCCTGGTGGCAGTGTAAAAAAAGGTGAAGTTAGCAAGGCAGTGGTTGTTCGTACAAAAAAGGAGATCGGACGTTCCGACGGATCTTATATTCGATTTGATGACAATGCAGTTGTATTGATTAACGATCAATTTGAACCCAAGGGAACGCGTATTTTTGGTCCTGTTGCCCGGGAATTGAGAGAGAAACAGTTTATGAAAATTGTTTCTCTGGCTCCGGAAGTGCTTTAAATGAGGAATGGAGAACTTCGATGAAAGTAGTTAAAAATGACAATGTCGTTATCATTACGGGTAACTATAAAGGGAAAAAAGGGAAAGTACTAAAAGTATTTCCCAAAGAAAATCGAGTCATTGTTGAAGGCGTTAATTTTATGAAACGGCACACGCGGCCTACACAGAAAAATCAGCAGGGTGGAATTATCGAAAAAGAAGCCCCTATTCAGATTTCGAATTTATTGGTTATTTGTCCAAAATGTGATACGCCGTCAAGATTGGGACGAAAAATGCTCGAAAACAGAAAATTTGTACGTGTTTGTAAAAGTTGTGGTGAAATGTTGGTCAGCACTTGATAACTTGAAATTGATGGAGATTGGCAATAAATGGGAAAAACAAATGACAAATATATACCTCGATTGTTTACCAGGTATAAAGAAGAGTTTGTGCCGCATCTGATGAAACGGTTTGCTTATAAAAACCCGATGCAGGTTCCACGGATTGAGAAAATAACCTTGAACATGGGTGTGGGTGATGCAACTCAAGATGCAAAATTTTTGGACGGAGCTGTCAATGATCTGACAGTGATCACCGGACAAAAAGCTGTTATAACCAAGGCAAAGAAATCGATCTCGAATTTCAAACTAAGACAAGGCAGCCCGATTGGCTGTAAAGTCACTCTTCGACGCGCCATCATGTTCGAATTCTTGGATCGTTTGTTGAATGTTGTGATTCCCCGAATTCGTGATTTTCGAGGTATCAGTGACAATGGATTTGATGGCAAAGGCAATTATACGCTTGGAATCAAAGAACAAATTATTTTTCCGGAGATCAACTACGATAAGGTGACGAAACTTAGAGGACTTAATATAACCATCGTAACGACTGCCAATACGGATGAAGAAGCGTATGAACTTCTTAAGGAGTTTGGTATGCCGTTTAAAAAAAGAACAGAGTCCGTACTCTCGTAAAATATATTATGGATGAATTGGTTAGGTTAGTATAAGGAGTTTTTTGTGGCAAAAAAAGCATTGATTGCAAAGGCAAAGAGAAAACAAAAATTTGGTGTCAGAGAATATAACCGGTGCAGTCGTTGTGGAAGACCGAGGGCCTATCTTCGGAAATTCAGTCTTTGTCGAATTTGTTTCCGTGAGCTGGCCCTATCCGGGTCAATCCCCGGCGTAAAAAAAGCAAGCTGGTAGTTCTTGATTGATTAATCGTATTGTTTTTATAATAGAGGGAAACTATGTCGCTTACAGATCCAATTGCTGATTTCTTAACAAGGATTCGAAATGCAGCAGGTGCAAAACACAGCAAAGTCGATATTCCTAATTCAAAAATTCTAAAAGAAATCACAAAAATTCTTAAGGATGAGGGATACATTAATAATTTTACTTTTATTGATGATCAAAAACAGGGTATTATTAGAATCTATCTGAAATATGATAACAAAAAGAAATGTGCGATCACCGGAATAGAAAGAGTAAGTCGACCCGGATTTCGGAGATATACGGGAGTGGATGAAATACCCAGGGTGTTGAATGGCTTGGGAGTTGCCATACTTTCTACACCGAAGGGTATTTTGACTAATGTAAAAGCACGATCCGAACGTGTCGGAGGAGAAATTCTCTGTAATATCTGGTAATATCGTGTTACTGCAAGAGAGGAGTTATCGGTGTCAAGAGTAGGAAAAATGCCCATTCAAATTCCGGATGGCATCACAATTGAAAGAGAGAAAAACAAGATCGTTGTGAAAGGCGCAAAGGGTATTCTTGAAGAAAAGGTTCATCCGGAAATGGATATTATTATTGAAGAAAAAATGATTCGGGTCGAACGACCCGACAACAGTCCAGGCCATCGTTCAATTCATGGATTAACAAGAACTCTGATTCAGAATATGATCACAGGTTTGACAGAGGGATATGAGAAGAAACTAGAAATTGTAGGGATTGGTTTTCGAGCTGAATTAAAAGGGAAGGTACTTGTTTTACAGCTGGGTTTTTCACACCCGATTTATTTTGTACCCCCTGAAACGATCAGTATCGAAGTTCCTGCACAAAACACAATTATAATAAAGGGTGTCAGTAAACAACTTGTAGGGCAGATTGCCGCCAAGATTCGATCGTTTCGTCCTCCGGAGCCATATAAAGGGAAAGGGGTCCGATACGAAGGCGAGCATGTACGTCGAAAAGCAGGAAAAGCAATGGTATAATTTCCATATTATTCTGATGATATGGATATAGAAATATTGACTAGTAAGGATGAAGGATTATGATAAAAAAAGCTTTGCTGAGAAGAGAGAGAAGATCAAGAATTAGAAGTCACATCAAGAAGCATGTGCGCGGGACTTCTGATCGGCCTCGTTTGACGGTCTTTAGAAGCCTGAAGGCGATTTATGCGCAACTGGTTGATGATCAGGAACAGAAGACACTGATCTCGGTTTCGAGTTTATCCAAAAACTTGAGCAGTGAAATAAAAAAGGTCAATGGAAAGATCGAAGCCGCCAAGATTGTGGGAAAAGCTGTTGGTGAAGAAGCGAAAAAACGAAAGATAGAAACAGTCGTGTTTGACCGAAACGGATATCTTTATCACGGTCGTGTGAAAGCGCTCGCAGAAGGTGCACGGGAAGCAGGATTAAAATTTTAAAAGAGAGGATACAGGGCTTGGAAAAAATAAATGCAAATGAGCTGGAGTTAAAAGAACGGGTTATATCTATTAATCGGGTTGCCAAGGTTGTAAAGGGAGGCAGACGATTTAGTTTCAATGCGATCGTGGTTGTCGGTGACAGTCATGGAAATGTTGGAACAGGCATGGGAAAAGCCCGGGAACTTACCAGTGCGATTGCCAAAGGTTCTGAAAATGCGAAAAAGAATCTTTCCCGTATCCCCGTTCTTCATGGTACCATTCCTCATACTATCGTCGGCAGGTATGGTGCAGGAAGAGTGCTTCTGAAACCAGCTTCTCCAGGTACAGGAGTGATCGCTGGCGGACCGGTCAGAGCTGTTGTCGAATTGGCGGGGATTGAAAATATTTTGACAAAATCTCTCGGTTCTGCAAATCCGCACAATGTTGTCAAGGCGACAATGAATGGTCTGCAACAGCTGAGAGACGGAGTCTTTATCGCGAAAGAACGCGGTAAAAAATTTAATGAACTTTTTGAATAGCAATAATTAATAAAATAGGGTTTGATTGTGGATAAGATTAAAATTACACAAATAAAAAGTACGATCAAGGGAAAAGAAGATCAGAAGAGAACGATGAAGGCATTGGGTTTACGACGTCTTCATCAGACTGTTATTCATCAGAATAGTCCTCAGATTCGCGGCATGGTCCGTAAAGTTGCCCATCTGGTGAAAGTGGAAGAAGTTAAATAAATAAAGTCGTTCATCTATTGAGGTCAATATGGATTTGGGTCATTTGACATACGAAAAAGGATCGAAGAAAAAATCGAAAAGAATTGGCAGAGGTATCGGTTCTGGACACGGGAAAACATCCTGCCGCGGTTCGAAGGGCCAGAAAGCCAGAAGCGGTTCCAAAAGACGGTCGTGGTTTGAAGGCGGTCAGATGCCGCTCCAAAGACGTTTGCCAAAACGCGGATTTACAAATATTTTTACAAAGAAATATCAGGTTCTCAATGTGGGGGAACTCGATAGTATAAAAAAGAATCAAATTTCTCCTGATGAGCTGTTAAAAGCAAAAGTAATCCGTTACAAACATCTTCCGGTAAAAATCCTGGGTAATGGTGAAGTAAAGAAACCACTCGAAGTTCAAGCCCATGCTTTTAGCAAAAAGGCGGTTGAGAAATTGGAAGCAGCTGGCGGAAAGGTAATTCGATTATGATCCAGAGTTTCAAAAATATTTTTAAGATTCCGGATTTGAAGAACCGTGTTCTTTTTACGCTTGGGATCCTTGTTCTATATCGTATTGGATGTCATATCCCCACACCGGGTATTAATGCTGCGGCTCTGGGGGAATGGTTTGCTCAGCGGCAAAATACATTGTTCGGATTGTATGATATATTCGCAGGCGGAGCGTTGAGACGAGCAGCCGTTTTCGGGCTAGGAATTATGCCTTATATTTCCGCTTCGATTATCATACAGCTCATGGGTTCTGTGATTCCCTATTTTCAGCGGTTGCAGAAAGAAGGGGAAGAAGGAAGGAAAAAAATAAACCAGTTAACGCGTTACGGGACTGTATTCATTGCTTCGATGCAGGCACTTGGAGCGAGTGTTTTTTTGGAGAATCTTCCTGCGACACAATCTGGAATCCCGGCTGTTCCTCATCCCGGAATTGGATTTCGTCTACTGGTTATGGTGACTTTATGCGCAGGTACTGTTCTGATTATGTGGATGGGTGAGCAGATCACAGAGAGGGGCATCGGAAATGGAATTTCTCTCATTATTTTTATTGGTATTGTAGATCGTTTCCCCGTAGCTATTCTAGACGAAATTCAACAGCTGATTGGCGGAAACCGGGCACTTGTGGTTGAACTGTTTATCTTTGGTCTGCTATTGTTGATTATAGCGGCGGTTGTATTGATTACCGAAGGAACACGAAAAATTCCAGTTCAATATGCGAAACGAGTCATCGGACGAAAAGTGTACGGGGGGCAATCGACCTACATTCCGATCCGTGTATCCGGGTTTGGCGTTATGGCTATTATTTTTGCCCAATCACTAATGTTTTTCCCGCAAACAATCGGGCAATTTTTCCCGAACAGTGAGATTGTTCAGAATATTTTAAGTTATTTTGAAATGCAATCTCCTGTATACTGGTTTTTTTATGGAATATTAATTTTGTTTTTTACCTATTTTTATGCAGCCATTGCTTTTAATCCTGTGGATGTCGCTGATAATATGCAGAAATATGGAGGATTTATTCCTGGCGTACGCCCCGGGAAGAAGACGGCTGAATATATCGATCACGTTCTTTCACGGATTATGCTGCCAGCGGCTATTTTCTTTGCACTTGTTGCTATTTTGCCGTTTTTTGTTTCAAGATATTTTAATGTGTCGCAATCGCTTTCAGGTTTTTTTGGTGGAACCAGTTTATTGATCATGGTTGGTGTGGCCCTGGATACCCTTCAACAGATCGAATCACATCTTCTAATGCGGCATTATGAAGGTTTCATGAAAACAGGCCGATTACGCGGACGTCGTACATTTTAATCTTTGATTGGGGATGAAGAATTTGGATATTAGACGTATCGTATTGTTGGGACCACCCGGTGTAGGAAAAGGAACTCAAGCAAAAAAACTTCACGAAATATTTAGCTGGGCACATATATCTACTGGTGATATTTTGAGGGATTCCGTTCGCGAAGGGACTTCCTTAGGGCAGAAGGCAAAAATATTCATGGATAAAGGCGAACTTGTTCCGGATGAGGTTATTCTCGATCTGGTAGGAGAACGTTTTAAAGAAACCAACTGTCATAATGGTTTCATTTTGGACGGTTTCCCGAGAACCGTTGTTCAAGCCGAAAAGTTAGATGGGTTGATGGCACGTTTTCAGTGGACTCTCGATGGGGTTGTCTCGATTGACGGAAACAAGGAAAAAATCGTTCAGCGCCTGTCGCAACGGCTGGTTTGTGAGAAGTGCGGGTATGTCGTTAAACCCGGTTCGGGAGCCAAACCAGGTTATCCTTGTCCGCAATGTAATTCAAAGATTATACGTAGAAAAGATGATGAACCGGAAACCATATTAAAACGTTTGGACGTTTACGAAAAACAGACCCATATGCTGATTAAGTATTATGAAGGCAGAAAACTTTTGTTGTCGGTAAACGGTTTGGGCTCTATCGATGAAGTATATGACAGAATTCTTGATGTTCTTGGTCTTTCCTCGGAAGTTGAATGATTGCTATTAGAAATAAAGATGAAATTGAGAAGATTCGTAAAAGTGCCAAAGTTCTTGAAAAGGCATTCAAGGCAATAGAAGAAAATTTGGATATCGGTGTTAAAACCGATTTCCTGGATCAAGTAGTTGAAAAAGTAATTCGTTCTTTGGGAGCAGAACCGGCATTTAAAGGGTATCGTCAGTATCCAGCATCAATTTGTACGTCTATTGATGAGGAGGTTGTCCACGGAATACCGGGTCAAAGAGAGTTAAAATCTGGAGAAATTGTGAGTATCGACATCGGTGTAAAAATGGATGGGTACTACTCGGACGCCGCAAAAACATATGCGATAGATGATATTTCTCCCGGAAAAAAAGCATTGGTTAACGCAACAAGGACGGCGTTACATCGAGGGATCCGACAATGCCGGACAGGGAATCGATTATCAGATATATCTCATGCGATACAGTCTTTTGTCGAATCAAAGGGGTTTTCGGTGGTTACGGCTCTTGTGGGCCATGGGGTTGGGACACAGTTGCATGAAGAGCCACAAATACCGAATTATGGTCCGCCTCATCAGGGACCTAAATTGAAATCGGGAATGGTGTTTGCCATAGAACCGATGGTTAATATGGGTTCCTCGGATGTGAAAATATTAAATGACGGATGGACAGTGGTCACTATAGATCGAAAGCCGTCGGCACATTTTGAGCATACTGTTTTAATCACCGATAGAGAACCGGAAATATTGACATTTGGAATAGAAGATTATTGGGGGAGTGAGGATGGCTAAAGAACAACCAATTAAAGTCGACGGAACAATTTTAGAAACGCTTCCCAATGCAACGTTTCGCGTTGAATTGGAGAATGGGCATAAAGTGCTGGCCCATGTCTCCGGGAAAATGAGAATGCACTTTATTAAAATTTTACCTGGGGATAAAGTTACTGTGGAGTTGTCTCCTTACGATCTAACGCGAGGAAGAATTGTATATCGTTATAAATAGATAAGGTCATAATTATGAAAGTAAGAGCTTCAATAAAAAAAATATGTGACAAATGTAAAATCGTTCGTCGACGAGGCGTTCTTCATGTGATTTGCAGTAATCCTCGTCATAAACAACGGCAAGGATAGTCATTGTATTAATAGAGAGGAGTTGAAGTGGCTCGAATTGCGGGTATTGATTTACCCAAAGATAAAAGGATTGAGGCAGCTCTAACCTACATTTTTGGGATCGGATTTACTTCTTCCAAGAAGATACTTGAACAAGCCGGTGTTAATCCGGATACGCGTGTAAAGAAATTATCGGACGAGGATGTTTCAAAGATCCGTTCGGTCATTGATGCCAATTACAAAGTGGAAGGTTCACTTCGTACCGAAGTAACGATGAATATCAAACGATTGATGGATATCGGTTGTTATCGCGGATTGAGGCACCGCAGGGGATTGACTTGTCGCGGTCAAAGAACGCGAACCAATGCCCGAACACGTAAAGGAAGAAAAAGAACAGTAGCAGGCAAGAGAAAACACTAGATTGTTTTTCTCTGAAGTAGTTTTTATTTTTATAGGAGGTTTATTTTGGCATCTCCCAAAAAAGGGCGTAAGAAAAAAAGAGAAAAAGTAGAAGCTGAAGGTCATGCACATATTAAGGCTACGTTTAATAATACGATTATTACGTTAACTGATAATTATGGAAATGTGATTTCGTGGGCTTCAGCTGGCCGTGTGGGGTTTAAAGGCGCAAGAAAAAACACTCCTTTTGCGGCACAATTGGCTGCACAATCTGCAGCAAAAGAGGCGCTCGATCTTGGTCTCCGAAGAGTCAACATCTCGGTAAAAGGACCTGGATCGGGTCGGGAAGCTGCCATCCGATCGCTTCAGGCAACCGGATTGGAAGTGTCTGCGATCAAAGATTGTACTCCCATCCCGCACAACGGCTGTCGGCCTCCGAAAAGAAGGCGGGTATAAATTTAAAACAGAATGAGGATGATTAATGGCTAGGTATCGAGATGCTGTTTGTAAAATCTGTCGAAGAGAAGCTGAGAAACTCTTTCTAAAAGGAGAAAGATGTCAGACAGCAAAATGCTCTTTTGAAAAGAGGGGATATTTCCCCGGACAACATGGTAAACTGCGACGGGTGAAAATCTCGGATTACGGGATACAGCTCAGGGAAAAGCAAAAAATTAAAAGATATTACGGATTACTTGAGGCGCAATTTCGGGGAACTTTCGAAAAAGCAAATCGGAAAAAAGGAATTACGAGCGATAATCTTTTAAAAATGCTTGAAAGCCGTTTTGATAATGTGGTTTATCGTATGGGATTGGCTCCTTCCAGAAATATGGCCAGACAACTTATCAGACATAGACACTTTAATGTAAACGGCAAGCTGGTGGATATCCCATCGTATCAATTGAAAGCCGGTGATGAAGTACAGGTACGAGAAAAAAGCCGTAAGATGGAAGCGATCCACGATTCAATGCGAAGAATAAAAGAGGGTAAACAGCTTTCATGGCTAAATCTGGATAAAGCAAATTTAAAAGGGATCTACTTGAATGTTCCCAATCGAGATGAGATTCCGGTTTTATTTAATGCCAATTTAGTCGTGGAATTTTACTCAAAATAAAAAAGTTGTTTCAAATTTGGGGTTTCGAATGAACCGAACAATATTACAAATGCCGGAGCGCGTGAATAAAGATGAAGCCACGTACTCAAATACATACGGTAAATTTGTTGTACAGCCTCTTGAACGAGGATTCGGAGTGACTATCGGAAATGCCTTCCGCAGGGTGTTACTTTCTTCTCTTCAGGGAGCTGCTATCACACAAATGCGTGTTGATGAAATCTATCATGAATTTACCACGATCCCGGGTGTTGTTGAAGATGTATCCGAGATTATATTAAATCTTAAACAGGTGCGAATTAAATTGGTAAGTAAAAAACCGGACCGGATTCTTCTTGATTTGAAAGGTCCAGGCGAATTCCGGGCAGGGGATATCCAAAAAAACACCACAGATTTTGAAATTTTAAATCCGGATCATTACATTGCGAAATTGAATGAAGATGCGAATTTTAAACTTGAATTGAAGATTGCACGCGGAAGGGGATATATTCCTGCCGAAGAAAACAAATTGGCCGATCAGCCTATTGGAGTGATTCCACTGGATGCGATTTTTAATCCGATACGGAAAGTCAATTATCGGGTTGAAAATACTCGAGTTGGCCATCGAACCGATTATGAGCGACTGATTCTTGAAGTATGGACAGACGGCAGCGTAACACCTGATGATGCCTTGACTTTCGCCGGCAAAATTCTCAAAGATCATATTCAGCTCTTTATTTCCTTTGATGTGGAGCCGGAAAGTGATGAGGTTGCTGAAATCGATGAAGATGCGATGAAGATTCGAAAGTTGCTTAAAATGAGTGTTGAAGAACTTGAACTGTCTGTACGTTCTCACAATTGTCTGAAAGCGGCCAATATTCAAACGATAGGTGATTTGGTTCGCAGAGATGAACCGGAAATGTTGAAATTTAGAAATTTCGGCAGAAAATCTCTTCAGGAGCTTTCGAAAATTCTTGAGGAAAAAAATCTTAGTTTTGGAATGGATGTGGATAAGTATATTAAAGGTGATGCGGCATAATTTTGAACAGGAAGTGATGAAAGGTAAATAGATGAGGCATCGTAAGTCCATAGAAAAATTAAATCGTACGGCTGCGCACCGGAAAGCCACACTTGCGAATCTTTCCGGAGCGCTTTTTGAGCGCAAACATATACAAACAACTGAAGCAAAAGCAAAAGCAACACGACGCTTTTCTGAAAGGTTGATTACTCTTGCAAAAAAAGAAACAGTCCATGCCAGACGGACCGCTTTGAAAAAATTGCGTCAAAGGAAAATTGTACAAATATTGTTCGATGAAATTGCTCCAAAGTATATCGACAGGCCCGGTGGTTATACAAGGGTCGTCAAACTTGGGCAAAGATCCGGGGATGGGGCGCATATGGCGATTCTGGAATTGGTGGGTTTTGATATGGCCTCCAAGAAAAAGAAAGAGAAGCAGGAAAAAGACGAGATCAAAAAGAAAGCGGCAAAGGGAGAGAAAGTAACAGAAGAAAAAACCAAACCTGCCGATGTGAAAAAATCAAAGTCCGATAAAAAGAAAAAGGCGGGATCGAAGAAAAGCGATGTGAAAGAAGAAATAAAAACGGACAATACAGAAAAAAAAGCAAAAGAGAAAAAAGTTAAAAAGGATAAAAAACCGAAAAAGTAATTACCGCATTTTTTTCTTGAAGAGTCATTCAAAAAGCAATCCATCCGGATTGCTTTTTTGTTTTACAATGCAATCGTTTTTTGATAATCGAAAGTTATTTTTTTTTGATTTGTGGGGCTTTCTTTGAGGGAACTTCAAGGAGAATCCCCTTATTACTAAAGAAAAACAGATCTCCAACAGTGAGCCCGATGGATTGTCTTAACGGCCTCCAGTTTTCCCGATATGCTTCATTATCGATTTGTGTGCCGTTTTCTTCTTTTGTAACGACCCTGACTCGTTCCGAGTACTCACGGTTGATCATGAAAGGAGAATGGGTTGTAAGGATCATTTGATTTTTTAGTGAAAGATTTTCAAGAAGGTGGGTTAAATCTTTTTGTCCGGCAGGGTGAAGATGCAAGCCGGGTTCATCCAAAAGGAAAAGATATTCATTTGCTTTGGCTTCATCCGTTGTAGCAATAAAGTTGATATAAAATGACAGGTACCACAGAAAACCCGGGGAACGGTTATTGGGTGTGTCATAAACAGTAGTGGCGTCACTGAAGTCAATATAGAGAAGTTTACCGTTGACGCGAAGTTTGATCTCCAGAGAAGGTTCCTGCGTCCAGACCTCTCTGATTCTACTTGTAATTTCCCGGCTGGTTTCTTCTGCAGCCCTTCTTCCTTTTGTCGAATCTTCAAAAATGATGGCTGGATCATCCACATGACCGATCTTCAGAAGATTCTTTTCAGTGCGAAAGGAATTTCCTCCCTTTACGAGATTGATCATGTCGACACGGTCACGAATAATGGGAATGTTGTCAAAATAAAGTATTTTTGGTAGAAATTCAATAAGCGGTTTTACATTTCCTATCGACAATATTTTATTGTTTGCCTGTATTCTGTAATCGGTCAGTTTTGGGCCTTCTCTCCGAAGAATAAACGAATCGAGCGTACGAAAACCGTCATACATCTTTATTAATGTATTTTTTTCTTCTTGAGTAAAACCGGTGATTTCAAGTCCTATCTGTGCTGTTTTACTCTTCAGGTAGCTATCCGAGTATTGACAGGTGTCGTCCATTGTCAATTCGGTTTCCGGGTGAAAGGATTGTATGGCTTTGAGGATGTTTGTCTTACCGGATTCGTTTGCTCCGATTAAAACCGTGATTTTTGGATCAAGAGGAAGTATGATTTGCTGAATCGATCTGAATGCGTTAATGATAACATTGGATATGATCATTGACTGTTCCTATATCAAATGTAAATATGATTAAACATAAAATTAATGATATTGTCGAAAAATGCAAGTAAAAATTCTAAGATTTAAATAATTTTGATAAATATTTCAATTCCTGAAAAAGGCTTGGGTATTACGTCCCCGGGATGATTTATGATAGAAATTATATTTATCATTTCCATACCGAATTCATTTGATGTTTCATTCCGGGGACCGTTAGATTTTTTGGTAATACTCAATAGTAAAGTTGAGCATCTTTTTTACTTGATAAACAGGATTTTAATACTCGAGCCCCACTGTGAATCGATATTCTCTTCCCGGAAGGGGATATCCGTCCAAAATATCGATGGAATCATTCAGAATATTCATCACCTGAATTTTAGAATTAATCGTTATGTATTTGAAAGATATTTTTACGATGATATTTCCGTTGAGTAAATAATAGCGGTCAAGTGAGTTTTTATTTGCTGCATCTGTAAACCGTTTTCCGATAAAACGATAATTCAGGTTGGTCATGAAGACTCCGAAGTTGAGACCGAAAGTGAAATCGACTTTTTGGTCAGGCCTGTAAATCAACCTGTTGCCCTTGTTCTCAGAATTATCCGTCTCATCAACCGCTTTCATGCAGGTGTGAGCAATTTTTAAAGATACAATGTCATTCGGCATATGGAAGACGAATGCGTTCTCAAAACCTTCTATTTTTGCTTTTCCAAGATTGACGGGTGAATATTTCCAGTTTGCATCGGGCTGCCAGAGAATCAGATCCTGAAAATCATTTTGATAATATGTCATTTCAATTTGGGCGCTGAAATTCGATATGTAGCCAAGAACCATGCCCATATCGAAATTCGTGCTTGTTTCCGGCTTCAGGAGGGGATTGCCAACCGTAAAATCATCCTCAGGCCAATACAAATCACTGAACGAGGGAACGCGGTACGATTGTCCGTAATTACTCCTAATCGACAGGTTGAATTTATTTCCGGAGCTGGCAAGGACTCCGATTTTTGGACAGGTATGCGGATCGGCGTCCGAAAAACTGTCCCAGCGAAGGGAGGGTATCCATTTCCAGCTGGTTTGTATGCCTAGCAATCGAATGCCGTGGGATATTTCGCTCAAAACAAGAATGCTTTGTGTGTTCCGGTGTTTCGGTGGAAACTGGGTACTTGTCAGCCGGTCCTGCCTGATTTCGACTTCTGCAGTGGTCAACAAGGAGGGATGAATTTTCCAGTTTCCCTGAACAGTATATCCGATTGTTCTATTCTCATGAAGGTCATCGGCGGCCGGCCAGGAAGAGGGATCAATGTACTGATTGTCGAATGACTGCCAGTAAAATTGGTGTTGAAAATGAAACCGGTTGGTCAACTGATTTTTAAAAGATGCAGAAAATAGTTTTCTGTTCTCATTGCGTCTCGCGTACGGCGTGATCCAATTTGTGGAACCGGTCACGCCCCGTTCTGTTCTCAGGGACTGGAATATCAATTGCAATTTTGTTTTCGCACTGAAGTCGATTCTGGTTTTTAAAAAGAGGTTGTTGCTGGCAAAATCGTTGTTTTGCCTTTTCTCTGTTTTTCCGGAATCAGGAATTTTGTACTCAAAATCGCCATTGCTTTTCATCCGGTTGTAACTGATGAAGTAGGAGAGCGTGCCGATATTCTGCATCCCGTACAGGTTGATTCCCTTCGTGCCGAATGATCCGACAGTCGAATTGATGCCATACGAGAAATCGTTTGGAACAATCGAATTTTTTGAGAAAAGTTGTATCACACCACCGATGGCGTCGCTTCCCCACAGTGCCGAGTGCCCGCCCCGAATTACCTCGATTTTTTCAAGAACCTCCACGGGGAAATTATTCATATCCACACCGCCTCCCATAGCGCTGTTGATTTTTTGTCCGTCCATGACGACAAGCACCTGATCTGAATTTGAACCCCGGATGGAGGGCATCTGCAGCCCTGCAACACTTCCGTAGTTTTTCATGAAAACACTTCCCGTGGATTCAATAATTTCACCCGCGGTATTTCCATTGCTTTTCCGAATATGAAGCGGATCGAGTATTTCTGCAGAGACGGTGACCTGAGAGAGAAGATGGTCCGTTTTTGTTGCCGATACAATCACTGGATTGTATTGAATGACACTTGGAGTAAGCTCGAAATCGAGCCGGGTATTTTCATCGACGAGGATATGTTTCATTGTGACTGTCTTGTAACCGATGACTTTGACGCGGATATCGTATCTCTTTTTTGGAAGAGGCTGAATGATATAGTACCCCTCGTTTTGTGAGGCAGTGCCGTCATTTGTTTCCAGAACAATAATATTGGCATCCGGAATGGGTTGTCCGGTGCTGCTGTCGTAAACAATACCGGAAAGAGAACCTGATTCCTGTGCAAAAGAAGGGGTCATGCAGATTGTCACGATGTAAAAAGAAAGCCCTGTGACGAGGGCCATTAGCTTGAGGGTAATCTTTCGTTTCATTGTTTCCTCCTTTACTTTCCCTCGAAAGTATCTTCGGAGACGATTTTCTATTCAGTATCCTGACTCACGGCTCAAACCTACTTGCCAGGCCTTCCCATCCCGGGATTTCGGAACAGTGGCATACTCTGGTTTTCGTACCCGATTACAGTAGCGGGGCTGTGACGGATTCGCACCGTCTTCCCGAACAAAATTCGTTTCCACGGTTAATGGTTATGTTCAATCCACGATACGTTTTTTTCTATCACCTCCCTTCACTGATCTGTGGATGGATTTTAGTTCAATAAATACCAGGAGATACCGAACCGGTTTGTTCTGGCGGGCAAAAGATAGCCGGCCACGACAGCTCTTTCCGTATTTAGAATATTGTCGATAGCGAAAGACAAAGTCGCCTGTTTTAAAAAGGTCAGCGAAATTTTAAAATCTAGATACAATGCCGGGTCCAAATAAATCTGTGTAATGTTTTCCAAAAGCGTATCCCAGAGTCCCCAGGAGTCTGTCCAGTAACGTGTCCCGAGCAACAAATTCACGTGAAGGTCATTTTGAAAATAATCGTTGTCCCAGTTCAGAGAACCGCTTCCCCAGAAATTCGGTCTTTCATAGAGATTGACATTATTTTGATCGGTGGCCGTCAGATAGGTGAATGCGGCTTGTGACGAGAAATGATGCCAGAAATGAATTTCAAGCTGGGTTTCGATGCCCTGATTAAAATTCTTGTCCCGGTTGATAAATTGAAAATGGTGATCCGTTTGATACGGAATAATGATATCTCTGATCCGGGTTAAAAATCCCCGGCATTTTAACTGAATTATATTTTTAAATTTCCATTGCAAACCGATCTCATATGTTTGACCGGATTCCTGTTTTAAGTCTTCGTTTGGCAGAAAAGAAAGTGAATCGGAAATCGTGTGGGCAAAGTCATCAGTCACCGGGAAAATAGGATGGAAAGGATATCCGAATTTTTCTCCCAGATCCGGATCGCGGAGGGTTTTTGAATATGAGGCCCAGATACTTAGATTTGTGGAAGGTATCCATGATACTTGATGTGCGGAGAGAATCCGCATTTTTTTATCGGATGAAATGTGTCCACAAAGTTGATGGATGGAGATGAAATGATTCAGAATGGGAATTGTAATTTGTGAAAAACCGTGATAGATTGTACTGCTGAATTTTTCATCTTCTTGTGTAACGATCGAACTCCTTTCGGAGGATATCGTCCAGGAAATCGGGAAAATGGAAAGTTTGAAATCCTGTCCAGCTAAAAATGTTATATCACGGACAGGATAACAGATGTGAGGATTGAAATCTTGATTTCTGTATTCGTAATCGGCTCCATTTAAATCGATTTGAAAATGTGTTTTTGTCCCCAGCAAATTTCCGGTTACGCTTAGATTGTGATTAAACTGAATGCGTTTATGATGGGGATCGGAGAGGAGTGTTGTATCTCCGGGGATTGGAAAACCGTATGCAAGTTCGAGCTCGGAACTGTTGTGGAGAATATTGTAACGGAAGTCCCAATTCGGAAAAGGCTGCCAGATTAATGTCGATCGGATTTTTTGGCCTTTGTAGATTTCCGAAACCAAAGGATCGCCAAAATACTTCATCAGCACGCCCGAAAGCATTCTCAATTTCGGGTTGATTACCTGACCGAAGGAGATATCCAAATCGCTGAATTTATTCGTGCCGAACCGATAAACAAAACTGGAGTAGGGCTGTTTTAGTTCTATATCTTTTGTGACTATATTGACGACGCCTCCGATTGAACTTTGACCGAAAGGATTTAAAGCGGGATAGATTTCGATTCTTTCGATCATTTCCACCGGGATCAGGTTCAGGTCCGTTTGATCGGACCAGGGCTCGCGGATCGGATAGCCGTCCAGAAGCATAGCCGTTTTGTTCTCGGAGATTCCCCTGAATCGATACGGCAAAAACTGACCTGTTATACCGATCTCTCTTGTCCGAATGGAGGGCATGAGAGAAAGCACATCTCCGAAATGTCCATAATCATACTTATGTGCTTCTTCGATTGAAATCGTATATGGAAAGAAAAGAACCTGAAGCGGTTCATCGGCACTCAGTATGCGAAAAGTCATTAGAGCAGAAATCAGAAAAGATATTTTTATTTGCCGTTTCATAAAATGATAGTATTTCTATTCAAACAAAGGGGTCTTGATTTTATCAAGTCCCTTGATAATGATCGGAACGACGAGCATAAATATCAATGTATTGGTTATCAAATGTGTGATATAAAATCCCATTCCGTAAATAAAACTCCCGATGAGCTGACGGGCTGATAATTCGATAAAAAGCACAAAAGAGAGCGTGGTTAGCACAGCAAAAAGCAGTGTTACTCCAAAACCGACGACACCCAGCTGTATTGTATAGACAATTTCATTTGCTGATTGATGTTTGCGGAATAAGGCTCCGGCAAAACCGGCAAAACCCATTGAAATGAGTTGAGCGAGAAACAGAGGCGGAGCGGCGAGCCCGAAAGGACTTAGAAGGGAATAGATCCCTTCTGTCAGTACGCCGACAAGAATGCCTTCTTTCAAACCGAGAAAGTATCCCGATAAAAAAATGGTGGCTGTGATAAGCTCGACATTGGGAATTTGGGCCAGAGCAAAACCGAGTGAGACTCCTGCAGAGATAAACAAACCCATCAGACAGATTTTTTTTATAGTTAATTTCATATTGGTATAAAAAGAAAAACCGACCGTGAAGGTCGGCGTCTTGTTACATGTTCAATTCGCCTTCCCTCGAAGGGCTTTCTTGATACAGGCAGGTCTCCTGGCTTTCCCGAATCCAATTGCCTTCCCTTCCAATCGAAAAGTGGCTATTAATCGGATTTTTTGTTCAGAACTGTCTGAACGGGATTACAGTTGCGGGGCAGCTCCCGACTTTCACGGGATTCCCTATTCTTCCCGGTCGGTCAAACGATCCGGGACACCTATCATGAGAATCAATATAGAGATTATTGGGTGGAAAGTCAAGATCAATTCATACTCTGTTTTCAAAATTATCATTATTATGACTGATCCAGTCGTTCGGCAAGGCGTTTTTGGAGATTCTGTCTGGCACGGTACAGTAAGGCCTCGACGGCTGACACGGATATCCGCATGATGTCGGCGATTTTGCTGTACGGCAACTCTTCGAATCGTTTTAAAATAAGGGCCGTGCGCTGATTTTCAGGAAGTCCGTCAATGGTGCTTTGAATGATCTGCTGCTGTTCCTTAAGATCCATCATCCTGTCCGGATTTTGATCTTCTTTTGAGAACAGTATTTCCTGCTCCTTCTTTTTAAGTGATTCCAGAGAAATCCATGCCCGTCGTTTCCGGTCCCGAATGCGGTTCAATGACAGATTAATTGCGATACGATAGAGGTAGGTAGAAAGCTTGGCTCTGGGTTTGTATGAATTTCTGGATTGGTAAAGTCTGATAAAAACATCCTGTGTGATTTCTTCTGCATCCTGTTGGTTTGCAAGATATCGGAATGTCAGACGATAGATATAATCCTGATGTGTTTCGATAATTTTTCTGAAAGCGGTTTCATCTCCGTTTTTCAATCGGAGCATGAGGTCGGTGTCATTCATACGATTTCAGTCCAAGTTAGTTGAATATCAATTTATTAGACATATTTTTCAGAAGTTTTATGCCTTCAACTCGATCCGCATCGTCGTACAGACACCTGTTTTGCTTTCTTTCACATAAAGTTTTCCCCGGTGGTACTCTTCAATAATTCGTTTGGCCAATGTTAATCCCAATCCCCAGCCCCGTTTTTTCGTGGAAAATCCGGGTTTGAAAATTCTGTTTTTGTTCGAACCTTCGATGCCTTTGCCGTTGTCTTTGATTTCTATGATCACTTTTGATTCATGGTTTTCCGGAAAGAGACGAATGTGGATCGAGCCTTCGGGTTTATCCATGGCATCGAGGCTGTTTTTCATGATATTTTCGATAGCCCATTGAAAAAGTCCTGAATTTAAATCGATTGCCGGGATTTGTTTGTATTCCTCTGTTATCGTTACTTTTTTGCCGATGTGAGGCGATCTTCT
This sequence comes from uncultured bacterium, assembly GCA_964617625.1. Classification (GTDB taxonomy): domain Bacteria; phylum Zhuqueibacterota; class QNDG01; order QNDG01; family DSAB01; genus CAZTZL01. The sequence continues at coordinate 26,283 of CAZTZL010000015.1, read as the reverse complement.
TTTAATATACTCCACAATTTCTCTCAGATTGTTTTCTATAATTGTTTTTTTCAGATCGGGTTTGGATCCGATTTGCGAAAAACGGTTGGTTACGTTATTTAATCGATGAAGATCTTTCTGCATTTCGGTAAAGATTTCTGTTTTCTTCCCGCTTTTTGCGGACTGCATGACTTCGATCCAGCCCATTAATGAGGAGATGGGCGTTCCCAGTTGATGGGCTGTCTCTTTTGCCATGCCCACCCAAATGTGACGCTGTTCGCTTCGTTTGATATTGGCATAGCCAAAAAAGCCGAGCAGGATAAAAAGTCCGATAATACCAATTTCAATATACGGCAGCCACTGGAGCTGCTGAATAAGACGTGAATCTCCATAATAGAGATATCCCAGAATCAGATTTTTATATTTGATCGGCACGGGATCGATTTGCCCGTCCATGTGTTGAATCATTGCTTTTAAGGTTTTCATCGCCTCTTCAGAATGGTCTTCGGGATTTACCGAAATTCCTTTCCATCCGACGGGTGTTTTGTCCGGATCGGTTTGTATGAGCGGGAAATTGGTGCGCCGGATGATCTGCTCGAATATAAAACTGATGTCCGATGTTGATTCGGTTTCGGCGACCCGTGCATACATCTGGGCGTAAAAAAGAACCAGGGATCGAGCTTCTTCCCTGAGCTGGCTGATGATGTGCTGGGTATATAAATGTAGAGAAAGCACCAGACCGATCGCAAGAATAAAGACGATGCTTTTATAACTGCCGAAAATTCGAACGAATAATGTTTTCATGATGTCTCTTTTGTTTTAATTAATTTCTTTCTCTCAAGCAGAAAGCCTGCGATAATACCACAGAATAAGAAGAATAAGGATGCCCAATATACAATTCGTCCAATATGGAAGGCTTTTGGATTGAATTTAAACTCAATGATATACGTTCCGGGATACATAAAAATCGATCTCAAAACATAATCCGTTTTAAAGATTTTTGTCTCTTGCCCGTTGACATAAGCCTTCCAACCGGCCGGGTAGTAGATTTCACTCAGAACCATCTGGGAGGGTGTTTTTATTTCGGCTTCTATTTTTATATAATGGAGATCATAATCTGTAATGGTTGCCCGATTATCATTGGAAGCTTCAATTTGAAAAGGAGGTTTTTCTTCCAGAATGGCTGTCATCGAAGGGTCGAACTGGCCGCTTGTCATGTAATTTAAAATATTTTCTTCCCCTTCGATCTGGATGGTTTTTTGTGGAAAGAGAACCCGAGGCAAAGCGTGTTTGTACTGCATAATTCCGTTTGCGCCCCGTGATGATGGAGGAACTACCGGTTCCAATGTGGTGTCGGGCAGAATGTAGGGACTGACGATGTATTTAACATTTGTCATTTTTAAAAAGGTTTGATCGATTCGCATCTGTTTTTCCGATATTTCGGAAGGTGTTTTCCACGTGTATTTTCCCTGAACCGGTTTAATGTATTTTTTTAAAAAGCCATTGGGCATGTCGAAAGACTCCAGCAGTTTTTGATAAATTTTGATTTTGGCTGCATGATACCCGTTGACATTCTGGATGCCATGATACATGTACCAGTTGACCGTTCTCTGATCTCCGACAGGGAGAATCCTGAATGGTTCATTTTTTTCTTTTAGTTTTTCAATGAGAAACTGAACTTCCGGTGTTTCGGAAAAATAAGCGCTCTTTTCTACTTTGTTTCTGGGTTCAATAAACCGGTCGTCTACGGTCCATAAATCAATAATCAGTAACACACCGAGAATCAAAGGAAGATGTTTTGTTTTAAGATTTCCGCGAACAGCGAGAAGAATGGCTCCTCCCGATAAAAATAAAAACAACATTGCCCTGAGACCGTCACCGGTTGCTTTGTCATATGCGGCGAATTCATTCGATCCTATTCTTTGAGCCCAGTTCAAATAAGATCCTTTACCGATAAAAAGAATGAACAGCAGCAGGGCAGTTACTGTACCGAATCCAAAAATGTAGCGATGTATCAATTTTGATTTGTCCGCATTCGATTTCTTGAAATTGAGGAGGGCCTGAAGTCCAAATCCTGCAAGTACGACCATTGCAAAGTTAAACAGAATAAGTACCATATTGGGCACTCTGAATTTGCTGAAGAAAGGAAGAAGCTTGAACATCGGTCCGTACAAAACGGGGAAATGTTTGCCGAAAGACATAAGAAGTGAAATGACAGCCAAGATAATAAAAAACCAGGTAGTTCGGTTACGATTCAGAAGGATGGCCAAGCCGGCCAGAAGAAATGTCACAATACCGAAGTAAAGTGGAAAATCAGTAAAAGGCATGGGGCCCCAGTAGGTTGATCCGCCGAATCCCATGAAAGAGGGAATAAAGAAAGTTGTCATTTCTGACGGCGGAAAGGACCAGCTGGTTGCGTACCCGTAATCCAGACCACTTGAGGCGCCGCCCCGGATGGAGTAGTGTGCATATTCCCAAATTGAAAGATTCAAAACTGAGGAAACGAGGGCTCCAAGAACGATCGTGCCTGCCCAGAGGCCGATTCCCTGGAAGATGAGTTTAAGATTTTTCTCTTCGCGATAAGTTTGAATTACCCAGTAGATTAAAAAGATGCCAATCATTAAATGGGTGTAAAATGCAATCTGAATGTGTGCAAGAAGCAGCTGGAGTCCGACACACAGTCCGGTCAAACTGAAAAAAAGCAGATTGCGTTTTTCCAGCAACTTTTCAATCAGCAGAAACAGAATCGGGATGAAAACAGCCGTTTCCAATTTTGTCGTGTGTCCGAAAGCTGCATATGCAATGATCTGGGGCATAAAGACAAAGGCAATAGATGAATAGAAACATACCGATGGAGATAATTTTTTATTCCGAAGGTAAAGGAAAACAAATCCGCCCAGGAGAAAATAATTAATCAGTATTCTTATAAAGTGTGTTGACAATCCATTTTTTAGCATATCAAGAATTGCTGATATAAAATTAAAAATGAGACCATGGTGAATACTGTTTGGTACACTGGAAAGACTCGCAAACGAGGGCATCCCGCAAAAAATATAAGGATTCCAGAGTGGATAGATACCCTGATGCAGAGCGCCTTGTATAAATGTTTTAAAGCACTGTGAAGTGATCGCATCCGGGGGGAGGAAGGTTTTATTTTCGAACAGGACTTCGCGAAAGAATATAAGTAATAAAATTAGTATCAACCCGAACGAAAAAAGAGCCGGATATTTTTTCCAGACTGGATTCGAAGGCGGAATTGTTTTTTGTTCGACGGTTTGGGTTTTCATTTTCCTTGATTTTTTTGAATGTTTTGACATTTTGTATCTCCTGAAAATAATCTCTAATTGCTTATCTGTTTTTTATTTTGTAATTTTACATGATTGTTATTTTAACTTCAAGAAACAAAGGTCAATCGTATTGAATTCGTCCAGCAGTTTGAAACGTGACCGGCTGATTCGAAGTGTCGTCAAGGGTGCCGGAGTGACTGTGATCGGAATGATTATGTCTCGTCTCTTCGGATATGGAATTCGTGTCCTTCTGGCAAGAACATTGGCTCCCGAAGGTTACGGACAGATCGGCATAGCGAATTCGTTTCTCGCTATTATCGGTATGATTACACTTCTTGGTATTCCAACTGCTTTAACGCGCCAAATTGCATTGTACCGTATTCATAAAGATAAAAAGGCTGAAAACGAAACCATACGGTCTGGATTGTGGCTCTCCTTGCCTCTAACCCTCCTTTTTGTTATCATTATATTATTCTTTTCAAAGTGGCTTGCCGTGAACGTTTTTCATGATGAGGGTTTGACACCCGTATTTCGGCTCTTTGCTTTTATTATTCCACTTTTTTCAATTGATCAGCTTTTTGGCGCCATTCTTCTGGGTTATCAACGTGTGAAGGCCTACACATCGATTCACGATTTTTTCCGTTTTGGCTTGACGTTATGCTTTCTGTTCCTTTTCTTTAAAATTTTTCAACCCACTTCGATATTGGCTGCGTGGGCCTATTTTTACGGATTTTTAGGAGCCGCATTTGTTTATGTACTGGTGACACGAAAACATTTAACCGGCATTTTTCGTTTACCCAATCTCAGAAGTGAAACAACCAGACAATTGCTGCATTTTTCATGGCCTCTCGTTATGAGCAGCCTGCTATGGATTCTTATTCCCCGAACGGATATATTGATGCTCGGATATTTTACGACTGTTCATCTCGTCGGTATTTACAATTCTGCCGTTCCCATGGCTGAATTCATATCGCTCTTTTCCAGAGCGTTTGTTCCTATTTTTATCCCGATTTTTACAGGACTCATTTCACAGGATAGAAACCGGGAGATCAAAGAGTTGTATAAATTGATCACCCGCTGGATTCTAATTGCTTCTATTCCCATGATCTGGATTATTTTTATAGGTGCCAAACAGGTTATCGTTTTTGTGTTCGGCAGTCAATATATTGAAGCCATAGTTCCTCTTCAGATTTTGGCTTGTGCTTATTTTGTCCCCCTATTGGTCGGACCGACCAGTTCATTTATAACGACACTTGGGAAAACAAAAATCATACTTTATGATACAGTTTTTATCTATCTGTTAAGTGTCTCTCTCAATCTTTTACTCATCCCCAAATATGGTTTGAACGGGGCTGCTATTGCTACAACAGTTAGTTTTATTTGTCACAGAGTGCTTACGTTAATACAAATACATAAATATTCTCAATTACATCCTTTCAATATCAGATATTTTAAACTATTTATCACCGGTATTCTTTCCAGCGCATTTTTCTATGTGTTTCTTCATCAATACTCAAAAGGTGTCGATGATGTTGTGAAATTTGTTCTGACATTCGGAATTACATTGATTCTGTATGGATTTCTGCTTTTATTATTCCAAGTTTTTGATGATGATGATGTCATGATCTTCCGAAGTATCTGGATTCGAATAACGAAATCAAAATAGTTTTGGTTTGTATCAATCAACAGAAATATTTCCGTAAATATTTTTATATGCTCGAGAGATATGCCAAAATATCATTTTCTCAATTCTAATAAACACTTCCTTTGCAATAACAATCTTAGAAATGGTCTAAATCCCGTAAAACCATGCCAAATCGGTAAAGTCCTATAATATTTCATTCTTGCTATTTCAAATCCTGATCTCTTAATTAAATTGATAAGTTCTCGCTGATGAAATTCGTGGAAATGATGTTTAAACCACAGAAAATGGGGTCTTGCTTTTGGTGTGGATAAATAAAATCTGCCGTCATTGCTCAGAACTTTATATACTTCAAAAAGAAAATGTAATGGGTTAAATAAATGTTCAAGAACTTCAAAGCAGAATACAGTATTATATTGACCTGTCAAATGACCGATATCCAAATCGATGTTCGTGTTTTCGATACTTGATGAAAAATGTTTTTCCAATGTTTCTGTCAGTTGATTTCGAGCACCAATATCCAATGCTTTCCCAATATTTCTCTCACCGATAAATTCGAAAATGACGGCCTGGGTTCTTTTTTGATCGTACGGTTTTGGCAAAACAAGCTCGTGCATGTAAGGACTGGTAAATTTTGTTTGAGTATTACTCATTGTTCGTATTTCCACTCATGTTGTATTTATCAATTGCCTTTTTTAAAACGTCATACTCTTTCTGGATTACCACTTTTTCTGAACAAATAGTTTCCATATTTTTTCGTGAATTTTTTGACATTTCAAAATATTTAGTTTTGTCTGATAGCAGCCTAATTACCGCATTTTTTATTTCTTTCGGATTGTTTGGCGGAACAAGATATCCGTCAATCCCGTCCCGGACGAATTCGGGAATGCCCCCGACCCGGGTTGCTATTACAGGCAATCCGCAGGCCATGGCTTCGCACATGGCCAATCCTTGCGTTTCCCGCCGGCTTGGAGCGACAAAAAAGCCAAATTTGTGGTAAAATTGTGGAAGACAATTATGCGCAAAGTATTGTGATTCGATAGTGGTATTGGAGCGATATTGCATAGCCAATTTTAAATATTTTTGAAAATATCTTCCTTTTCCGAAAATGGAAAGGTGCGCATTATCAAAGTTTGAGAAAGCTTTAATAGCCACATCAAGGCCATAAACGGTTCTGTGAAAATTCCTGAGAGAGATTCCTTTACGAATATTTCTTGGACGATGGTAACAAAACAAGTTGGTATCCACCGGGTTTGGAATGACAACAGAGTTGGGAATAGTCATTTTCATGTGTCTTTGGGCCGCTTCGAGCAGCCATTTGGAAACAAAAATATTGTATTGAGATTGTTTAAAAAAATTTCTGAGGCTTAGTAATTGAACCAATTCCCTTGGTATAAGAACAACTTTTTTTTTAATCCATTGGAATGTGTTTGAAGAGGCCATAAGAGTAAAATACCATAACGCTTCGTGACCGTGAATCCAGGTTACAAGCGGGAACTTTATATACTTTAAGGCATGAATAATTTTATAGGTTGGATAATGTACAGCCAATACATCTGGATTAAAAACGGATAATTTTATTTGAAAATGTTTATAAGGAATTCGTGCTATTGTTATACCTTCAAAAGTATATTTATCTTCCGATTTACAGGGAATAAACACTTTGACAGTATGACTTTGCCTGTCGTACAATTTAGCACGAGCGTGAACAAAAGCAAATGCGTGTGAAGTTTCAGATGGATAATCCGGGCAGATAATACCAATTTTCAATTTTTAATATTCCCCTTAATAGGTATGTGTTTATTCTGATTATGAAGTTATAAAAAAGATAGATGAAATTCAAGAATATTCTCAGAGAAAAGTGTAAGTATTTATTTTTGTTAAAACATTGGCATAATTATAGCAATTTTATTTAAATTCAGATTTTACAAATGAAGAAAATTATTTAAATGATTGATATATTGAACTTTAGAAAACCTGATTATAAATGTTGAATGATAAATATTTTTTCACTATTTTAATCTATTGGTGTAATTTAATTCATGAAAAATGGTTTATGAAAAAATCTTTCTTAATTATCATTTTACTACTTCTTCAAGGGGAACTTATTGCCCAGGTTTCCTGGTCCGCGCCAATTTTTGTGTCGGGTGGTGATACACCCTATTTTGCCATTGACAGGAAAACAGGCAACCTTCACGTGGTTTCGATGTGGAATGGAGCAACCTATACATTACTGGATTCATTGGGGAATCTTCTTTTACAGGAGACAATTAATGATGAAGTACATGATGTTGGGGAGATGAATTATGGTGCTGTCATTGCAGTGGATAATATGGGACTTCCGCATGTCTGTTATCGAAGAATATTGGGAGACTGGAGATACGATGTGATCTATTCCCAGAAGAATGAGGCCGGCTGGAGTTTTATGCCCATTGCGACCAATGTTTTACGAGGTTCAATTGTACGATTAGCAATAGACAATATCAATACTGTTCATATAGGAAGGAGTATTGCCAACATCGCACCTTATGCCAGTGTCATTTATGATCGGATTTTCCAAGGATCTTTTCAGGAAATTCAAACGGGTCTGGAACCCTATCGAGTGGATAATCGATTTGAATTGTGTGTAGGAAAAGACAGAAGACTGCATCTTTTGCTTGGATACCCGAATATCAATAACAGCGGCATTTATTATTATCGCAAGGATGTTACAGGAAGTGAACTTGTATATATAACGGATATTCATTCTTCCGAATGTGTCGGCAGAAACGGCAGCCCGGATGTTTTTGCCGATACATTGGGAAATATTCATATGTGTTATGGTACCAGCGCTGATCTTACACGGGGTGGAAATCCATCTATTCACTATGTAAGGTACACGGGAAATACGATGGTGCGCAATGTTGCTATAACCGATAAATATGATCTGGATTCATGGAAAGACGGAAATGGTTGGGGAATAGGATCCGTGGCTGCAAGTGATGACGGGAAATATGTGGTTATCGCTTTTTTGACTTCTGGCGGAGAAAACAGTACTACCAATGCCGGAGATCTTTTTGTTAAAGTCTCATCGGATTATGGCGCAAGTTGGGATATCCCGATTATGATGGCCAGTTCTGTTGGAGGTTCCGAAGGAAGAAATGTACCTCTTGTTCGGGCCTATAATAATAATTTTTATTTGATTTATCCCAATAACAGTCCAAAAAATATTAGATTACGCATGATTCGTCACATGGGTGATCCATTGCCCGTCGCACATGCCGGCGGGCCCTATACGGGCTTTGAAGGAGATTCTGTACTTTTCGATGGTTCGGGTTCGATTGATGAAGGGCAAGATGCGGGGATCGTTAAATATACATGGGATTGGGAAAATGATGCAGTATTTGACTATTCAACATCGGATCCACACACCTATCATATTTACAATGACGATTTTACAGGAAAGGCCAAACTTCGGGTAGAAGATCGTGCACAAAGATACGATGAAAATACAGCGAATGTTCAGATTTATAATGTCCCGCCAAGAATTGATGCCGGGGAGGACAGAATTGCTAATGAAGGGGATACCCTCACCTTTTTTGTAAATATCGAAGATCCCGGTCTGGATGAACATACGATTGAGTGGAAATTCAGTTCGGGAGTTTCCAAATTCGATCAGCAGGTAAAATATGCTTATTATGATGAAGGTATATTTCAAACGACTGTTACGGTAGAGGATGATGATGGGGGAGTTGATAAGGATACAGTCAATATCACAATTTTGAATGTAAATCCGGTCGCGGAGGCCGGAGGTCCGTATCACTCGGTTATTAATGTCCCGGTGACGTTTTATGCCGAGAGTTATGATCCCGGTCTTTACGATAATCCGAATTATTGGTGGGATCTGAACGGAGATCATATCTTCGAGGTTGAAGGCAAGAGTGTGACGACCTCCTATCCGGAAGTTGGGACCTATCAAATTATCCTGCGAGTTGATGACGGTGATGGAGGTACAGGCATTGACAGTGCAACAGTAATTATTTCCAATCTGGCTCCCCATATCAATGCAATTGAAAATCAGGTTGTCGATGAAGGCAGTATTTTCACTCCTTTGATACTGGATGATTATGTCGATGATCCCGATCAGGAAGATTATGAATTAAGTTGGTCGTTTTATGGTAATACTTTACTGACCGTTATACTGAACAATCGTGTTTTGCAGGTGAAGATACCGAACAATGAATGGTTTGGACAGGATACGGTAACACTGGTGGTCCAGGATCCGGGAGATCTTCGGGATACGACGGATGTTGTTTTTATTGTGAATCCCGTGAATGATCCTCCGCATTGGAATGAAACACCGAATTATTCTTTTAATGAAGATGATTCATTGACGATTCCTCTTTCGGTTTTGAAATCTCAGGTTACCGATATTGATGACAATTTGAATGATCTTTGTTTTTCAATTTCCGGGAATCAATATATAAATTGGAACGTTGATTATGTTCATGGGGAAATGACTATATTTTCTGAGAGAGATTGGTATGGTATTGAATGGGTTTCATTTATCGTATCGGATACAACAGGGGACAGTGATTCATACAGCTGTAAAATTCAGGTCGAATCTGTTGGCGATTCACCAAAATCATTTTTTTTAATTGAGCCAATATATGCCTCGTATTCAGATTGGCCGGATACATTGTCTTTTCGCTGGCATCGAAGTTCCGATCCCGATTCGGGGAGTATTTTATTGTATATTTGGACTTTAAAAGAACAAGGATCGGGTTCCGGTGCAGCAATGTACACCCAATCGACTCTCGATACAGTATATAATTTGGTTTCGGGAAATCTCATCAAACAAGGAACCTATTTCTGGTGGGTTGAAGTACACGATCAGACTGACAGTTCAGCAAGAAGTCTGAATGAGGGGATTGTGATCGTCGGACAATCTGCTGTTGAGGAAGAGAATGCAAAACTGCCCCTGAAATTTCAACTTCTTCAAAATTATCCAAATCCTTTTAATGCACAAACTATTATTTCATATCATTTGCCAAGAGCCTCTCATGTCCGGCTTCAAATCTATAATCCTCTGGGCCAGGTTGTCCGGATTCTGGAAGATGGCATGAAGGAAGGCGGGATCTATTCCGTTACCTGGGACGGCCGAGATTATCATGCTCAAATCGTTCCAACGGGGATTTATTTTTGCCGGTTCGAAGCAGGTGACTTTAACTTCTTTCAGAAAATGATATTGATTCAATAGGTTTTTTTCAATATTCAATAAAAAAGCACCCGGTTAGAAATAATGCACCGGATGCTTTTTTAATTTTTAAAATGTTCGTTTACTTTTTTACGGGTTTGTAAATCGCAGAGACGATGATGCCGTAGATAACAAATCGAATCATATCATAAATGAACCATTGAATGGCAAGGTTAAAAGGGATAGGATAGATCACATATTGACCGAATATATTGATACCGGTCATCAACAAGCCGATGAGTAATCCGTAGCGAATACCCTCGACGATTCCTTTTCCTTCGTATCCTTTGATAAAAATGTAGACAAAGAGAAATGAAAAAATGAGTGCTGTGACATACATGATCCACATCACCGAATTCATATCCATTCTCCAGATGTTCATGGTAGCTTGATAAGCTTCTCTGAGTATCAGGCCGTGTTCAATAAAATCAAAAAATTGGACGGCAATAAAAATGACAATACCGGCGATGATCAATCTTTTTTTGTTCATCATTCCCTCCTCCTTATTAAAAAGGGTTTACCCTTCAATTTGATTTAATGTTCTCCTTTTCAAAATTTAGCAATTTTTCTTTAACGGAGATTCCTGCAGTATATCCGGTCAGGGAACCATTGGCGCCGATGATACGGTGACACGGGATGACAATCGGTATCGGATTGTTGTGATTGGCCATGCCAACGGCACGGGCCGCTCCCGGTTTTCCGATTCGGTTTGCGATTTCTCTGTAACTGCATGTCCGGCCATAAGGGACTTTGGAGACTGCTGTCCAGACCTGTTTCTGAAACGAAGTTCCCCGGATATCCAGCGGCAGAGTGAATTTTTTTCTTGTTCCGGAAAAATATTCTTTCAGTTGATCTGATATGGGCTTGTTTTTGGATTTGCTTTCTGTGAATATGATTTCGGGATATTCCTTTTCCAAACTGTGCAGAGGAAGATTGTTCTTCGTGTCGATGAACATGATTTGAACCAGTCCCTTTTCAGAAGAGATAATGAGAAGAAGTCTAACCGGGGTATTTAGTACTGTATAAAAAAGTGTTGTCAAGAATAGTCTCCTTTTGTTTACCGCATTAATATGATTTTTCTTGTCATCAATTTTTCCCCTGAGTCCAATCGGCAGAAGTAGACTCCCGAAGGAAGCGGCATGCCTTCCTGATTGTCTCCCTGCCAGCGGATCATGGCAATTTGATTTTTTACAGGATCGATCTGCCAGCATTTGACTTTCCTGCCCAGAAGATCGACGATTTCAAGATGAATAGGACTGTCTTTTGAGGGCATTCTTAAACGGATCAAAGTTTCCGAATTGAACGGATTCGGATAATTTTCAAGTAAAAATTTTGATGGTGACTTATTTTGTCCGGATGACACGGATGTTGGAATTTCTCCGATCACCGGTAAAATTAAAGCAGAGGCGTGATCCGCATCATGAAAAACGGTTTGACGGGCGGTCTCCGTCCGTGTGTGTTTATGGAAGGGTTCGCCCGTATTTGGATTTGTTTCGAATCGGTTGTAGTTCGAACTCGATATCTCGAGACGGATCGCATGGCCCGGAGCAAACACAATTGCCGTAGACCAGAGATCGATATTAAATGTATCAATCTCTCCGGGAACGAGAAAATTCTCTTCGGAAAAAGAATGACAGTGCCTTGCCTGAAGGATGCCGTCTGAAATCAGCATTGAGCGGCCGTCGGGATAGACATCGCAGAGTTTAGCCGTAAAATCCGTATCCATTCTATCAGAGCTGGCATAGAGTTCTACGATAACCGGGCCTGTAATTGTAATGGAATTGGTTAAAGTGTCCGTTGTGTAAACCAAAACATCCGGCCGTGATTCCACTGATCTCTGGTCGTACGATCCTGCTTCATTATACGGAGGCAGATTCCTTCCCCCGATCGTAGGGACAGGATTGTCCGGGTCGAAATCAAATGCGTCCGGCTCTTCATTATTGTTCGGTTTGTATACACTCAGTAATTTGCCGTCTCTCAGATAAAAGGGAATTTCCGTATATTCGGGCGGCCATTCGTCGGCAAATATCCAGCGGTTCCCGGGGCCGTCCGGTTGATCCGCATCTCCCATGAGATAGTATTGAACAGGCGGCATGGTTTCGATTTCGTTGTCAACTTCCTTTAAATTATGTTCAAACCATGCAATAACAATGTCGATAAAATCAATTGTATCGTTGCCCGGGAAAGAGAGTTCGCCGGCAGCTTCCGATGTCATTTCATGAACCCAGGGTCCCATGATGAGTTTCTGGTTCGGGGCTGCATTCGGACCGCCCCTCTCGGTAATTCCGGTAAAAGCATTCAGTTGAGATTGGGTAAAAATATCGAACCATCCTCCCATGTGAAGAATCGGGATGTCCACACTGTCAAAACGGGTCGAAAAATTCAAACGGTCGTACATCGGTTCATAATTGGGATGCGCTTCGAAGAAAGGAATGAATTGCGCGGCATCATTATAGGTGAGCCACCCTTCGATCAGGGATTTTCTGAATTCACCACCCTGAAAAATCGCATCCTCATACAAATTCGAGGCAGCGACCATGACAAGACAGCAGGTGAGGTGGGGCGGCGCCGCTCCGACAGCAAAGTATTGTGTCATTCCCATGGCGGAAGCACCGATCATACCGATTTTGCCGTCTGACCAGGCCTGCCTGGCAATCCACTCCACAGTGTCGTACCCGTCCTGCAAAACACCCCAGCCATCTGAGAAATAGAGAGAATCGACGCCTTCGGATGCTCCGCGGCCCCTTGTGTCCTGAAAGGCAAGATTGTAATGCATGAGATCGACGATGACAAATAAAAGGACATCATCCATGTTGACAGAACGGCCGTAAGGAGTACGCATGAGAATGGTTGGGCTGCGGCCGGCCCAAAGGGTTGGCTGATACACATCGGTGGCCAGCCGGATTTCATCCCGCATGGGGACCATGATGGTTTTTTTTGAGAAAGCAGCACTGTTCCGAAAAGGGATGAAGCAAAAAAGAAAAATGACCGCAGATAGTACTTTTATATTTTCTTTCATACCTAGTCCTGATAGTAATTTTATATGAACTCAATTCATTGTAAAAAACCTTTTTTTGAATGTCAAGCTAAATCTAATATCGGAAGGGTCTGAATGAAAAAGAAGAAAAACCAATCGGAATTTTTTATATGTACAAAAGAAAGCCTAAAAATTTCTTTTCAGCAATGCGACGACCTCAATATGTCCGGTATGCGGAAACATATCCACGGGCTGAACCGTTGTGCAGATGTACATCTTTTCGCACAGAATCTGGAGATCTCGTGCAAGAAGGGGAGGATTGCATGAAACGTATATTATTTTCGGGGCAGCAATATCAAGCAATCCTTTCAATGTTTTGGGATGCGGGCCGCCCCGGGGAGGATCGAGAATCACCACATCCGGTGTTCCGTATCTATCGGTCAGTTCATTGTTTTGGAGCGCATCTTTCATGTCGGACTGGATCAGTTCAATATTGTTGATCTTATTCAGTTCGATGTTGTGTTTGCCGTCCGAGACTGCGGATTCGATTACCTCGATCCCGACAACCTGCTTCACTTTGTCGGCGACATAGATACCAATGGCACCGGTTCCGCAATAGAGATCGAAGACGGTTTCACTGCCCTGGAAATCAGCAAGTTTGCTGATTGTATCGAAGAGAATCTGTGTCTGTTTTGTATTGGTCTGAAAGAATGCGTTTGGTGAAATATCAAAAATGCGCTTACCGATCCGTTCAGAGATTTTCCCGGATCCCAGTATCAGCCGGTCCAGTCTACCAAATGCCACCTGGGCCTTCTGGTCGCATACCGAGTGGAGCATGGTCGTCAATTCCGGATGATTTCTGAAAAGTTTGTGAACAAGCCGGTCGATCTCTTTTGGTCCCTTATCTGGTTCCTGATCGGAAGTCATGATGTTAACCATGAGATCTTCTGTATTCTTTCCCTCACGGATCACCAGAAATCGCCAGAATCCCTGATGTGTTTTTACGGAATAGGGGCCTAACCGGGATTGTGCGGTCAAGTCGCCGATTTTTTTTAAAAGGCGGTTCGCTTTTTCGGATTGAAGAAGACAAGCCTCGATATTAAGAACTTTGTCGTATCGGTTTGGAACATGCAGTCCCAGTGCGAAATCCGCAGGTTCCTCGGTATCGTTTTCATTGATCATCCATTGCCGGTTGGAATAGGTGAATTCCATTTTATTGCGGTAACCGTAAATGTCGCTTGCAGGAACCGTCGGCAAAACTTCGATTTGTTTTTGGCTGCCAAGCCGTTCCAGAATTTCCTTAACCTGTTTTGTTTTGTATTCCACCTGTTTTTCATATTTCAGGTGCTGCAACTGACAGCCTCCGCAGATTCCGAAATAGGGACACGGTGGATTTACCTGATACGGAGAGGGAGAGATAATCTCATGAACTTTGGCTTCGCCATACTCCTTTTTTATTTTGGTAATTTTTGCAGACACTTTTTGACCGGGAATTCCCTGCCTGACGAACCAAACAAAATTGTTTAAACGGGCAATGCCTCGTCCTCCGAAAGCCAGGCTGTCAATCGTAAACTCAAGAATGTCCCCTTTTTTATAAATCATAATTTAATATGCGTTTTTAATCTTAATTTGGTTCAATCTAAGTATGCCGTTAAATAAAATCAAGAATTTTTATTTATTTTGTTTCTTGACAATAAATGCTGGAATGATTATACTATACAAATTCTTCATTTTATTATTCATAATTGATTAAAACGAGGCTTTGTATGAATCAACCAGGAACTCCTCAACATATTAATGTCGAATTGGGAGAAAAAGAAGCGGAAGGCATCTATTCCAACTTTGTCGTAATCAGCCATTCTCCCGCCGAATTTGTTTTTGATTTTACGCGCATGCTGCCCGGATCCCCCAAGGCGAAAGTATTTGCCCGTATCATTATGACACCCCAGCATGCCAAATCACTATCGAAGGCGCTTGTTGAAAATATTGAAAAATTTGAAAAACAGTTTGGTGAAATACAGATTGTCGGTGGAGAAAAGGGAAAACAGTTCGGATTTCAACCAGTCATCGATGATAAAAAAAAACAATAAGCATTTTTCCCAAAAACAGGAATATATAAAATGAGTGACAAATCAACAGGAAGATTTACATTTATACTCCACGCTCATTTGCCCTATGTGCTTAATCACGGGAAATGGCCTCATGGTGTGGATTGGTTGAGCGAAGCGGCAGTCGAGACCTATATCCCCATTTTAAACGCTCTCTTTGATTTGCTGGCAGATGGATACAAGCCTAAATTGACTATCGATATCAGTCCTGTACTGGCCGAACAGCTGGGTGATCCTGTGTTTCAGAGTGAATTTTCCGGTTATCTTGATCAAAAAATCCAGGCCGCTGAAGAGGATATACGCGAATTTAAAAAGTATGGTGACTCGGAATGCGAAGCGCTGGCGGTTTTCTGGCGGGACTTTTATACGCAGAACAAGATCCAGTTCGAAAAACGGTATGAAGGCGACCTGATTCGTGGATTCAGAGAGCTCAGGGAAGCCGGTGTGCTGGATATTATGACTTGCGGAGCGACGCATGGCTACTTCCCGCTGCTTTCTCATGACGGTTCGATCAGCGCTCAAGTGAAAACGGCCATTCATACTCATAAAAAACATTTTAAATCATCTCCCAGGGGAATCTGGCTGCCTGAATGTGCCTACCGTCCGGCTTATCCATGGATTCCTCCTGTTGCATCCGTTTTGGGAAAAACAGAGATTCAGCGTCGCGGTGTGGAAGATTTTCTCAGTGAAAACGGACTGGAATATTTCGTTATCGATTCTGCCCTCCTTAAAGGGGGGGTCACCATCGGTGTTTACATGGAACGGTTCAAGGCGTTGCAGAAATTATGGAATCAATTTGAAAAGAAGGTCCAATATCGACCTGAAAGTGATGACAGATCTCCTTATAACCTCTATTTATTAAATCCATCCCATAATGGGAAGCCAGTTGCTGTTTTTACGCGTGATCCGAGAACAGGTTTACAAGTTTGGTCCGGTGAGTGGGGTTATCCCGGTGACGGATGGTATCTTGAATTTCATAAAAAACGTTTTCCAGGGGGACATCGGTATTGGCGCGTGACCACGTCAAATCGGGACTTGGCCGACAAGACGCTTTACAATAGAAATATGGCCATGAGACGGGTTGAAGCCCATACGGATCATTTTGTCAAGTTGGTAAAAACTGTTCTCAAAGAAAAGCTGGTCAGTACGAAACAACCCGGAATCATAGCGGCTCCTTTTGATGCCGAACTGTTCGGGCACTGGTGGTTTGAAGGTGTTGATTTCTTAAAATTGACACTTCGAAGAATGTGTGAAGATCCGGATATTATGCTAACCTTTGCATCGGAAGCCCTGGATTCCATCAAGCCGACGCAGGTGGTCACATTGCCTGAAGGTTCCTGGGGACAGGGAGGATACCACTATATCTGGTTGAATAGTGATACGGAATGGACCTGGGAACATATTTACGAAGACGAAGTACGGATGAAAAAATTACTCGAAAAATACAATAAAAATTCTGATCCACTGTTCCAAAGAATATTAAAACAGGCAGGGCGGGAATTATTATTGCTTCAGGCTTCCGATTGGCAGTTTTTAATTTCGACCTTTGCCGCGCGGGATTATGCTGAAATGCGTTTCGGGGAGCATCATACGGTATTTCAGAAACTTGCTGATATCGCCGAGAAAGTGCATGATGGCGGCGGGCTTTCGTCCGGGGAAGAACGCTTTTTAGAAGATAGTGAAATACGGGATTCGCTATTTTCTGATATCGACCCAAACTGGTTCAGAGAACCAAAACGATGATGTTTTTTAAAAACTATTTACCCTGCTGGTACATCCTTTTTATCCTGATAGCGGTTATGCTGCCTTTCCGATTTGTGTTTGGAGATGAGCCATCTTTACAAAAAATATCTCTGGGTGTTGAATTCGGCAACTGGCAACCGCACAGTTTGAACGACGAGCCCCAGTTTACAACTTTCGGTGCCGCAGGCGCTACCCCTTATTACGGTATTTCCTGCGGACTGCCGTTAGGTAGTGGATTTGGATTGCGGTTTTCTCTGGGGTATTGGTCGCTGAAAGATCTCGAAGAGGTTGAAACCGTACATTCACTTACACTGCATCCACTCACTCTTGATATCAAGTACTGGCTTATTCCTGATTATTGGATTTCCGCCTATGTCATTTATGGGGGAGGAATATTCTGGGGTATTGAGAATGAAACCTCTCCGTTTGGTAAGCGGCTTCGTAAAGCACGCGCTGGATGGGGAGGCAATTTGGGTGCCGGTTTTGATTTTGCGTTGACTTCCCATTTTTCTTTGGGGATGGCTTTTCAATATCATTATGTCCGTTTTAAAGATGCGCTGGGAGGTGTGGACGATTTCAGCGGACCTAAAATTACAGGTGGAATGAACATTCTTTTTTAAATCACCCCTTTTTATCCAATCAAAGAAAGTATTTTCTATTAACGGGATATGGGAATTGAGAAACAATATCTGTGCATCGCCTGTAACGAGGATGGATATGGTCCCTCTGCATTTGCTTATTATCTGGTTAAAGCGATTGAGGAATTGTGGGAACACAAATATCAGATAAAATATAATCTAACTGTTTTCGTGATCAATAATTCAGCATTTACTTTTAATCAGGCAATTTACGATTCTCCAGGCTCCATCGTCTGTCCTGTACAACTGGCAGAGGATAGTCTGATTCGTCTTGAAAAGCGAAATGGAGAAGTTCATATTAAAAAGACGTTAATGGGATTGAAACAATATCGAATACATCGGCAAGAATATCAGAATGTGATTCAACCCTTTCTCGAAAAATGTCATGTCGCCGTCGATATAGGTGTTCCGCTTTTTGTCCGCAGCGCCAAAATGTTACACGTTCCCCATCGGATCACGCTTTTTGATCACAGCTGGGCAGAGACATTGAAAATGATGTGTTCCGAAAAAGCAGTCTGTCTTTATCAATATAACAATCCTCCAGACGAAGAGGATCGTAACTCCGTAGAAGAAATCGCAGTGTCCATCGAAGAGGATGAGGACTGCGCGTCGGAAGTCTGGCTATTTGACAGGTATATTACCCCCGATGTGTTCCGGAACCATTGGAATCGATTGATTTTTCCGAACAAACCGAAAAACCTCAAGGGTGTTTTGGGATCGAAAAATGATCCCCAAAAAGCATGGCAAATACTGAATAAACATCTTGTGGAACTGGGAGAAAAACCTGTTTCCGATCCGTTTTTCAAGGGAAATCCAAAACTCGTTCTGATTTCTCCTGGCGGCACATCGGTTTGGGCCGAATTGATTCCGAACTGGATCGATGATTTACTCAGCAATCCTTCCCCGGAGTACATTCCGGTTTTCTCTAATCCCATAACTAAAGATCAGGAACAAACACGTGATATAAAAAACAAAATGAAACAGTCCGGATATGTGCGCTGGTTTGAATTCATCAAAGGATCTACACAGCAGATCATTCTGCCTGCATTTGATCTGATTATCACAAGAGCTGGCGGAGGCACCGTAAACGATGCGCTGGCTGCGGGAGTGCCTTTTGTTTGCATCGAAGAGGCCCAGGTTCAGGTCAAAAAGATTGAAGAGGCTTGTTTTGAATATGGATTGATTTCTGAAAAGGGAATCAAATTGTCCCATTTTCAGAAGAAACCGGTCCGGCACATGGATCGTTTTTTTGAAAATCGCCACATATGCATGAATGCGATTCAAAAAATCAGAACAGGTGCAGAGAAAAAATTAGCGAAAAAAATTCTCACTCTGCTTGACGAATATAATTAACTGAACTTTTATCAATTTCAATTCGTATGACAAAAATAACGAAATTCTCCGCCATTGGCGGAAAATAGCAAATGAATACCAAATGACGAAATCCAAATTGATCACTGTAAAGACAGCAAGGAGTGTGTGATGTTAAAAAAGGCTATCATTTCTTTACTGTTCTTTCTTTTTTCAACAACTGGTTATTCTCAAAACGGGTATTATTTCTCCAAATTTATCGTTCTATCCGATCAGGAGATTATTACTCAAACCGGATCTCTCGGGTTTCCTGTAAATATGGAGAATATCAAGGCCATGGGAATGGGCAATACCCAGATCGCCGGCGGGAAAATGTTCAATGCTATGATGTACAATCCGGCTTTTTTAGGAACATCGAAAAAATCGTACGAAGTGTTTGGTTTACAGATGGGCATGCCTCCGGAGACATATGATGCAGCCTTTTTTCTGTTGGATCACATGGATGAATTTGATGAAGCGGTTTCACTGACCCGTGTTTGGGATGGTGTGAATGCCTTTAATGAAACGGGAGCCTCAATCAATCAACGGCTCGACGCTCTCAATCAGATTCAGGAAGGGCTGCAATTTTCACTGGATCTGGTTTCGGAAGTCATTGGAGATACAGAGAATCCTGAAAGGCATGGAATTACAGTTCTGCCGTCTGCGGCAGTTCAATATGGAAACTGGGGTTTTGCACTTTACGGATTTGGACAGTCTGGCTTTCTGGTTCAGCAGAGCCCGACCATCGATGCGCTTCTCGCAGTAAATATTCCCTCCGATTTGAGCCATCCTGTCGAGGCAGCCAAGTCTGTAGCTCAGATTCTGGGAATTTTATCGACAGTTGTAATAGGTGGCGGGGAGAGTTTTTCCGATGAAGTTTTTCCTGTTGCATTCCATCTTTCCTATATGGATATTGTCGGTTCTGTGGGATACGGGCGACAGTTTAAAAAGAACTGGCAGGTGGGAGCGAATCTGAAAGTTGTCAACAGAAGGATGGCGACAGAACGGGTTGCTGTGATCGATTATGATGAGATATTAAGCAAGGCATGGGACAATCTTCAGTCCAGCGTTACGGGCGTCACACTCGATATTGGTGGGCTTTATCAAAGCAACTGGGGAACACGTTTTGGAATGTCCCTTCAGAATGTGATTCCGATGGGAAAGATTGAACAACAGATCGATTTCCATTTCAGACATCCTCGGGTGTATTATGACAAAGAAGGGGGGCAGTATGTGACCAATGCACAGGGCGATACGGCAATGGTGAGTTCCTATCGTCAGTTGACCGTTCATAAACCATTTGCTCTGGAAACGCCGTTCATAGCAAATTTTGGAATTTATCATCCGATCACAGAAAATTGGGATGTGGCATTGGATTGGGTGGATATTGCCGAACTTGATACGCGTTACGATAAAACTTTTGACAGACTTCGTTTCGGTTCGGAATACCGTTTTCACACATTAAAGGATCATTTAGTTATCGCACTTCGGTCCGGTATGGCGGATACACGTTTGACAATGGGATTGGGATTCAATATTTACGGAATTGTCGATCTGGACGGCGCCTATGCCTATGACCGGTTTGTGAAAACGAGCGCGTATTATGCGCAGTTGACTGTGGGATGGGAGTAATCCGTATTGAACACCCTCCCTTTATCCCTCCCTCAAGGGAGGGATATATATTATTATTGGAATCTACACCATTTTACAATTTACTTAAAAAGGAGAATTTCGAATGGCAGAAAAAAAAGCAGTTTATCCGGTGAATTTGAGTATTGATTATCCTGAACAGCTGAACCGTCTTACCACGTTTTTCCGTTTTATTCTGATGATTCCCATTATCATTATTCTGGCCATGCTGATCGGAAACCAAGGTGATTCCGATGCACCGGAAAAGGCGCGTTTTCTTTTTGCCGGAGGATTTGTTTTTGGCCCGACGCTTTTATTGATTCTTTTTCGGAAAAAGTATCCAAGATGGTGGTTTGACTGGAATGTGGCCCTGGTCAAATTTGTAACTCGTGTCGTGACGTATCTGGTTTTCTTAAGGGATGAATATCCTTCGACTGATGAAGAACAGGCTGTTCATATTAAGATTGCCTATCCCAATGCAAAGAAAGATCTAAAACGGGGGATGCCGCTGGTGAAGTGGCTCCTGGCTTTTCCTCATTACGTCGTTCTGGCATTTTTAGCGATTGCTGCAGTATTCTGTGTTTTGATTGCCTGGTTTGCTGTTATTTTCACTGGCAAGTATCCCAAGGGACTGTTCGATTTTGTGGTGGGTGTACTGCGGTGGGATTTGAGAGTCGATGCTTATGTTTTCCTGCTAACCACGGATCAATATCCGCCATTTACTCTGTATGAGTGATGTTACAAAGCCCCAGAGATTTATAATAAACCTGGGGCTTTAAGATAACCTTGCTTCGTCAGCCCCCGCTAATAATTCCTAACAGCATTTCCTGTCATTTTGGAACCCGTTTTAGCTAAGAAACAGCTTGACTTATACCTTTCTTATACCTATATTGTGTCCATGAATCTCACAGAGAAACAGCAGGCTGTTTATCGTTTTTTAAAGCGGTACATCAAGGAAAAAGGGTTATCGCCGTCGTACGACGAGATCCGCCGGCACTTTGGATTTCAATCTTTTCAGTCGGTCCAGAAGCATCTGAAGCAGCTGGAACGGAAGGGCTATATCAAAATGCCGCTCAGTAATCAGAAGCGGGCCATTACGTTGATCGAACACGGCGGCACGACCGTGGTGCTCCGGATGGCCGGTACCGTGGCTGCAGGGAATCCCATCGAACCCGTGGAAGAACAGGAAACGGTGGACGTGCCCGAGGAGATGTTGGGGACAGGAGAATACTTTGCCCTCAAAGTCAAAGGAAATTCCATGATTGATGAAGGGATTTTTGAGGGAGATACGATTGTCGTCCGGAAACAGACCGGGGCCGAGAACGGTCAGACCGTGGTTGCCCTGGTTGGGGGCGAGGCCACCGTGAAGAAGTATTTCAGGCGCAGAGACGGAATTGAGCTCCGGCCGGCCAATCCATCGATGCAGCCCATTCTTGTTCGGAAAGGCGAATTTGAAATTCAGGGTGTGGTGGTGGGGTTGATGCGCCGGTACCGGTGAAACCTCTCCTTGATCTCATCCCATAAAGGGAGGGGAAATAACCCTGTATAGGATATTTATATGAAAAGGCATCATGGCACGCAACATTTTACATCTTCGCATCGACGCGTTTCCCGTGGCCGTGGAAAGAATTCGGGATTCCTCTCTCAGGGAAAAGCCTGTGGTGGTCTGTCCGCGCCATTCTCCGCGTTCACTTGTTTTCTCCGTTTCTCCTGAAGCCCGCCAGGAAGGTATATTTGAGGGGCTGCCGTTGACCAAGGCCCTTCAGCGGTGCCGCAAACTTGTCGTGTTGTCCCCCAATGAGACATTGTACCGTAAAGCCACGGAAACCATTGTCCGTTTGCTGGAGAAGTATTCTCCTCTGGTCGAACCGGGTTTCTGGGGGCGTTTTTATGTGGACATGACAGGCACCTCCCGGCTTTTCGGGAAGGCCCAGGACACGGCTTCCCGTATCCGCACCGAAGTCGGGACAGCCGTGCAATTGAGCGGGACTTTGGGAGTCGGATCCAACAAGCTGGTGAGTGGTGTGGCGGCAAAGGTGGTTGCCTTTCACGGAGATCTCTGCGCCGTGCCTTTTGGGAGCGAAGCCTCTTTTCTGGCGCCTCTGCGTGTGCGGATGCTGCCCGCGGTTCGATCCCGTATCGAACGGGAGCTGCTGGCCGAGTTCAACATCAAGATGGTTCAACAACTGGCGCTTCTTTCTTTGCCCCAATTGGGCACCGTATTCGGAAAGCTGGGCCTTCTTCTGCACCGCCAGGCGCTGGGCATTGACGAGAGACCGGTCCGGGCACCGGCGGCCAAACCTTTTGTTTTCGAAGAGATCACTTTGGATGAGGATTCCAACGACGATCTCATTCTGCTCGGAGTGCTCTACGGCATGATCGAACGTGCCTGCCGGCGAATGCGGAGCAAAGGGGTGCTGCCCAAAACAGTCTGGCTTCATCTTCGATATTCGGATGATGTGAATGCCACGCGCCGTTTCCGATTGGTCTCTCCAACCATAACGGATCCGTTCCTGTACCGTTTGATCGAACCCTTTTTTATCAAGACCAATGAGCGGCGGCAGCGGATCCGGTATCTCAGCCTTACCTTTACAGATTTGGTTGTTCCTTCTCCGCAGCTTTCGCTTTTTGCATTCTCCCGTTTGCATCGGAGGGAGGAGAATTTAGTGGCCGCGCTGGATACGATTCGTGCAAAATACGGGGAGAAGGTCGTTTCTTTCGGACGGGTGATGGGTGTTCCATAATGGAATTCGTGCATCTCCATGTCCATTCCCATTATTCCCTGATGAGGGGGACGGCCGGTCTGGAATCGCTCTGCCGCCGGGTCAGCGAACTCGGCATGGACCGGTTCGCTCTGACGGACACCAACGGCATTTACGGTCTGGTCTATTTTCTCCAGATCGCGGAGGAGAACGGCATTCGGCCCATTGTCGGCGCTGAAGTGGTCACTTCCGATGCGCGTGCCGTGCTGCTTGTCAAGAATCAGACCGGCTACGCCAATCTTTGCCGGGTTCTGACCCGCCGTCACTGCGAGAAAGATTTTGATCTGGCAGAGG
Source organism: uncultured bacterium (assembly GCA_964617625.1). Taxonomy (GTDB): domain Bacteria; phylum Zhuqueibacterota; class QNDG01; order QNDG01; family DSAB01; genus CAZTZL01. Next base: position 2,638 of record CAZTZL010000015.1, on the reverse strand, counting down.
AGCTGATTGCGCGAGGAGAAGGGCTTGTTATTTTAAGCGATCATCCCCCTCTTCTGAAGCGTCTCAAAGGAAAATGTGATCTCTATGCCGAATTGACGGCCGGACGGTCCCGGTGTTCTCTTCTCGATTTATCCAAGTCGGAAGGAATTCCAGCTGTGGCCACGGGGGGCGTCACTTTTCTCCATCCGGAAGAGTATCATCTGCATTGCCTGCTTCGCGCCATCGATCTCAATACGAAATTCTCCCGCCTTTCTGATAAAGAAACTGCGCCTTCTTCGGCCTGGCTGAAATCGCCGCAGGAGATGGCGGAAACGTTCCCCAATCTGCCGGAAGCCCTCGAGAACACCCGAAAAATCGCCGAACAGTGTCAATTTCATCCTGATTTTACGTCCACGCTGTTTGCCGGTTTTGAGGAACTGGATCAGAAAGCGGCCGCCGAAAAGTTGCGCCGGAAGTGTTATGAGGGCGCACAGCGGCGCTACGGTGAGATCACGGATGCGGTCCGGAAGCGGCTCGAGTACGAGCTTTCTGTTATTTCCAAAAAGGGCTTTGCGTCGGTTTTTCTCATGATGGAAGACATTGTCAAACAGGCACCGAGAACATGCGGGCGGGGTTCGGCCGCAGCAAGTATCGTTTCGTACGCGCTCGGCATTACCCATGTTGATCCCCTGAAGTACGATCTTTTTTTCGAACGTTTTCTCAATCCGGGGCGTAAAGATCCTCCCGACATTGATGTGGATTTCCCCTGGGACGAGCGGGATGCCATTCTGGATTACGTATTTGAAAAGTACGGGCCGGAGCGTTCTGCCATGGTGGCCAACCATGTGGGGTTCCGGCTCCGCGCGGCCGTTCGGGAAGTGGCCAAGGTATATGGTCTTCCGGATGCTGAAATCAAACAGGTCACGGACCGGCTTTCCCATCTCTGGTTTTGGGGAACGGACGATATCGAATCGGTTGTGGCCACCCATCCGCTTTTCCGGGGGCTTTCGCTTCCTTCTCCCTGGCCTGAAATTCTGCAATGGGCCTCCCGGCTCCAGGGTGTGCCGCGGTATCTTTCGGTTCACTGCGGAGGTGTTGTGGTGGTGCCGGATGTGCTGTCCAACCACGTTCCGGTGGAAAATGCGCCGAAAGGGGTTCAGATTATTCAGTGGGAAAAAGATCAGACCGAAGAAGCGGGGCTGATCAAAATGGATGTTCTCGGCAACCGGTCTCTTGCTGTGATCCGCGATGGCCTCAATGCGATACGGGAGAACACAGGCGAGGTGATCCGGTACGACAATCTCAATCCTCTGGATGATCCGCTTGCCCAAACTCTGATCCGCAGGGGAGATACGATGGGCGTGTTTTACATCGAATCGCCGGCCATGCGACAGCTTCAAAAAAAAACCAATGTCGGCGATTACGAGCATCTCGTGATCCACAGTTCGATCATCCGCCCGGCGGCAAACACTTTTATCAACGAATATGTGCGGCGGCTCCGCGGAGAACCTTACGTTTCCCTCCATCCCATTCTCGACCGGGTGCTCGGGGAAACGTACGGCATCATGGTCTATCAGGAAGATGTGACCAAGGTTGCCATGGAGATGGCCGGGTTCTCACCCGAAGACGGGGACGGTCTGCGAAAGACCCTTTCGAAAAAACGGAACGCGAAAAAACTTTCTGCCTACCGGGATCAGTTCGTTCGGGGCGCGCTGATCAGAAAGATTTCGACGGGGGTCATCGGGAAAGTGTGGGAGATGATTCTTAGTTTCGGCGGATACAGTTTCTGCAAGCCCCACAGCGCTTCGTATGCCCTGGTGTCGTTCAAGTCGGCCTGGCTCAGAGCCCATTATCCGGCCGAGTTTATGGCGGCGGTAATCAGTAATCAGGGGGGATACTATTCTCCGTTTGCTTATCTCAGTGAAGCGAGACGCATGGGGCTTACGGTTCTGCCGCCGGAGATCAATGCGAGCCGCAAGGCCTATACGGGAAAAGAACGGGAGATCCGGGTGGGATTGATGCAGCTCAAAGGGTTGAAGGCGTCGGCTTTGGACCGGCTGCTTGAGGAACGTGAAAAAGGCGGACAGTACCGCTCTTTTGAAGAGTTTCAGCGAAGGGTTCCTCTCGATCCTTCGGACATGCGGATTCTCATCAAGGCGGGCTGCTTTGATTCAATTGCCGGAGGCCGGAGCAGGGCGGAACTGCTCTGGCAGGTCTACGCCGGCAGAAAACCCCGCGCGGTTTCCACGCAGACCACGCTGTCTCTTTTTGATGAAGAAACCATCCGGATTCCCCAGCTCGGCGATTACGATTTCCGGACACTGCTTCTCCATGAAGTGGAGGTGCTCGGTTTTCCGCTGAGTGTGCATCCGCTCGATCTCTACCGGGAAGGCCTCAGGGACCTCGATTATGTTCCGGGAAAAGAGATCAACAGACATGTCGGTAAACGGATTACCATGATCGGATGGTGGGTGACGAACAAGCTGGTCTATACTAAGAATGAAGAGCCCATGTCGTTTATCAGTTTTGAAGACACCACAGCGCTCTACGAGACTATTTTCTTCCCCGACACGTTCCGCCGTTTCTGTTCGGAATGGACGCAGGTCCGGCCGTACATTCTCCGCGGCAAAGTCGAGGACGATCTCGGCGCAGTGAGCCT
>CAZTZL010000014.1:31205-53577 GCA_964617625.1 uncultured bacterium | reverse complement strand
ACTTCAACAGAATGTGTGTTTTTAATGATATTGAGAAAAAGTTCCGGATTGTCATTTTGAACGATATCGTCGAGAGCATACACGGCTGCCTTGGCCAATTCCTGATCGGTTTCTCGGATAGCAATCTCGGCCAGAAAATCGCGGGATTCTGGCAATTCCATGTCACCGATCGAATAAAGAGCGGCCTTCCTGACTTCCCGGTTTTGACTCTTATTAAAAATCTCCCGGAGAGCTTTCATTGCTTCGACGGTTTTCAGATCATCGATTTTGTAAATAGCGGCCTTGGCAAGTTCGGTCTCTTGACCCAGGGCAATCACTTTCAGAACAATGGGAAGTTCCGGACAATCCCGGTCGCCGATACTGTAAATCGCTGCCTTGCGCACTTCAATGAAAGAAGCCTCTTTGATAATGCGGAAAAGCGCCTGATCGGCCGCTTCCCCCTCAATATCTTCGAGAGAATAGGCAGCCACTTTGGCCACTTCGATATCCTGATTATTCAGCGCTGTCTCGGCAAGAAGCGGTACGATACTGGGGTCATCGACATCTTTGAGTCCATATACGGCACACTTGCGCACTTCGATACTTGCATTGGAGGCAAGTATTTCTTTAAAAGCGTTTACCGCCTGTTTCCCGCCGATGTCACCCAGAGCGTAGATTGCTTTTTTGCGAACATTGTCCGACGGATCGGTTTTCGCGATCTCGATCAGTTTTTTCACAGCTTTGGGGGATTCGATGTCATCCAGGATGTAGATGATCTTGCCCCGGAAGCTCTCACTAGCGGACCGGTCATACAATCCCATGATGGTCTCCAGTGCCCGTTCATCCCCGATGTCTTCCAGGGCCGCGAGGGCAGCCAGACTAATTTCTTCTTCGTCGCTCTTTTGCAGGGAGCGAACAATGGTTTCGTACTCGCGCTTGCCGGACTGAATCAGTTGATGGCCGATACGGATCATGTTGGCTTTAGCATCATCCGCCCACTTGCTCCGTCCATTCTTTTTCAGGAAATCCTGATAGCACCGGAATACGGATTCAAGTTCCTGGCCTGATTTTTCCCGGGCATAGCACTGCCAAAAAGAGGCACCGTCCCGATAGGCGCTTTTGGGATAGGTTAACAAAAACGATTCGAATGCATGGATGGCTTCATTCCACTTTTCATCGAGAATCAGGTTGTATCTTTCTTGATAGGCCTGTGCGGATTCGTCTTTTGATCCATCCGGTTGAATTATAACAGCCAACTCGGGATAACCGGCAATCTCGGGAATAGCAGAAACATCCGGGAGTTCCGGCATCCTTATGAAGGATAGATCAGGAATGTATTCCTCGATCATCGATGATACATCGACGGCATTGAGATGCCGATCGATTTCAGCAGTCATTTTTTCGATATCATACTGTTTCTTTTCCACCTCGGTTCGTATCTTTTCCCGATCGATCTCAATCTGCGCGAATCCTGCAGTTGAAAAGAAGAAGACAATCCATCCTGCGTAAAGAATCAATGGGTGGATAACTTTCAATGGGGTGATTATTCTCGATTTCATGAGTACGGCTCCTTGATTTATATAGAAATGTGATTGATTTCCTGATTGGTTGCAGGTACGGATAAACGGGTATTGGACTGCCGCATCTCTTCGAGTGTGATTTTCAAGAGAATGCCTTTCCGATCTACCCCACTTCTGACCATATCGATGGCAGACAGGTCGTGTTCTTTTTCAAGATTGGCGATTTGCAAAAGAATCACTTCTAGGTCAGAGACAAGCTCAATGAGCTGTTCCTGCGCACCGTATTGGGTGAGTCCTTTTTTGAGCACACCAGCTTCCCGGATGAGATCCTCTGAGACCTGTTGTTTGCGGGAGAAATCGAGAGCAACCGGATCTTCGGTTTCAACATCGAAGTTGACGATTCCCAAAAGAAGCACCTTGGACTTTTCCAGATAACGGCTGGTCTGATTCTCGAACGATGCAAGTTCTGGGGACGATTCCCTTTTTTCCGTGAATTGCGGAATAACCCTTTTTATGGATGAGGGACCGAGCATCCCCTTTCCAATTAAAATCCCGATAACAAGCAGTGCTACTGCAGCAGCGGTCTGATACACCCATCTCGGCACAGGAAAGATATCGGGAAGTTGCCATCGTGGCTTATTCTTTATGATTGAGGATCTCCGAACCGAATCTTTTAGTTTGGGTGAGAGACGATCCCAGTATCCAGTCCAGAAATTCTGTTCTGGTTCTTTCCGTTTCCGTTGGGACATGGTTTTTAATACGTAAGTATAACCGGCGTATGCTTTAAAGCATTTCGGACAAGACTTCAGATGTGCTTTGAATGTTTTCTTCTGCTCGGAGGACAATTCATCGTACAGCGCCTCGATGAACAAGCTGCGGATCGTTCGGCATTTACTCATGGACAGTCTCCAATCCCAGGTCGGCTTTGTAGAAAGCCAGTTCCTTTTGAAGTTTCTGGATGGCACGAAAAAGCGTTCCTTTAGCGCTACCTACTGTAATTTTTCGGATATTGGCAATCTCGTGAAATTTCTTCTGATGATAGTGGCGCAAAATAAAAATCGCACGCTCCTTATCCGTCAACTTCTGCAGGGCTTGATCGATATGCCTTTGTATTAAGTTGGCTTCGGTTTTTCGTTCCGGATGCGTTTCTGTATCCTCACTGGAGGAATCCTGTTCAGGAAGTTCTTTTTCATCAAATGTTTGTGTGTGTATCATGCTTTTCATCGATTTTTTCCGACGATGATCAATACAGGTATTCATCGTGATTCTATAGAGCCAGGAGCTAAATTTGGCATCGCCGCGGAAGCTGTTTAAATAGCGATAGGCCTTGATTAAGACTTCCTGCGACATATCTTCTGCATCCTGGGGATTGGACATCATGTCTAGAGCAAGGTAATAGACTTGATGTTTATATCGCTCAACCAGTTCCCGAAATGCAGTCATATCGCCGTTTTGTGCACGCTCAATAAAAATCCGATCTTCCGTCAAACCCTGGCTCCTGTTTAATCAACTATTTAGACGAAGAATGATTTAAAAAGGTTCGTAAAACGATAAATTATTAATCTCTATTTGTTAACTAAACTTTGACAATTCTTTGTGTTGTTGGTTTGGAGGAGTGTCATTCTGAGCCCTTCGATTCCTCAGGATAAACTCTATCGAAGCATCTGGGATTGGGAAAAGAAAGATTCTTCTCCCGAAACTTTGGGATCAGAATGACATGTTTTAAGAAATTTGCCAAAATACATAATATGCATTTTTAAGTTGACAGTCTGTTATGAATCCGCTATCTTAATAAAATAGTCAATCCTGCTTTGTATTCAAAAGGCCGTATGCATTTGGGGAAAAAATCCAAACAAAGCGATTCCGAATTGATCCGCGCCGTTCACAGCTCGGACGGGGAAGCGTTTCGAATCCTGTTTCACCGCTATTACGAATCCCTGTACGCCTTTCTCTGGACGCGGACCCGTTCCGCGGATCTGTCCAAAGATCTCGTTCAGGAAGTCTTCACGCGGTTCTGGCAGCACCGCCAGACTGTGGACCCGGATCAGGGATGCAAATCCTACCTGTTCCGCATTGCGGACCGTTTGCTCATCGACCACTACCGCCGGCAATCCTCGGTAAAATCGGCTCAGAATACGCTCCGCATCCAATCGGAAACCGAAGCCCCGGACCCGGATCTTCAAATTACACTGCAGAACGCCATCAGTACGCTCCCGGATCCGGTACGGCGTGTGTTCCTGCTCAGCCGGTACGAAGGCTATACCTACCAGGAGATTGCCCGAATGGATCACATCTCGGTAAAAACCGTTGAAAGCCGGATGACGCAGGCCCTGAAAAAACTGCGCGAAGTTTTTATCAAGAAATAGCCTTTAAAAATTGCTGCTGGGATTTATTGTAAACAACTGAAAAATAAAATAGGGTTTTTCGGATTTCATCCGTATAGATAATTGAAAGGATATTTACATGGAATCAGGGCATAAAATAATCTTAAAAAATATCTATGAACAGCTATGCATCAAATCAGTCACGGACAGTCTAACTCCTCCGGAAAAAAAAGAACTAAACGACTGGCTGAACCAATCCGAAGAAAACCGGGCATACTACGAAGACTGCAGACGAACATGGCAGCAAACCGGTTTGACCGTGCCTCCTGAAATCCCCGATACCCAAACAGAATGGCGTGACCTGGCTCGATCACTTTCCATTTTCCCAAAAAAGAAAAAGACCGGTCTGCTGCCTCCGATTTCTCACCGGGTGCGTTCCCTGTTGAATTCATCCTCAGTCCAGGCACGGTGGGCATTCGCATCTGCAGCGGCTGTTCTGGTAATCGCCTTTTCATTGTACCAAATCGTTTACAATACACACGGAATCCAGACCATTTCCACGCAGCCGGTTGAAAAGACAATGGTGCGGCTGCCGGACGGTTCCGAGGTATGGCTGAACAGCGAGAGTACGCTCCAATACCCAAAGAAATTTTCATCAAAAGAAAGAAAAGTCCGGCTGACAGGAGAGGCCTATTTTACGGTTATCAAGGACAATGCACCTTTCCTGGTCTGCACGGAAAATGCACGCACACAGGTGCTCGGCACTGCCTTCGACGTGTGGGCGCGGCATGAAGAAACACGCGTTATCGTCAAGCGGGGACATGTCCGGTTGATGCGCTCTTCCCGGGACACCACCAGTGTGGATCTTTTAAAAAATCAAATGAGCCGGATCGATCAGAAGCACCCGCCGGAAACTCCGCAGTCTGTGAATGCGGAAAACCGGATCGGATGGATGGAAGGACGCCTGATATTCGAAAAAACCCCCCTGTCTGAAATTTTGGAGGAAGTGGAGCGATTCTACGGAGTGAAAATAAATTTAACAAACGATACGCTGAGCCGCGAGACTCTGACAGCTTCATTTGAAAATATTCCCCTTTCCACGGTGCTCCAATCCCTCAGTCTCAGCTACAATACAGCATACCGGATCCGGTCAGCAGGTCAGGTCGATTTCGGTATTTCAGAAGAGGATCCATCATGAAATTCCGGGGAATACATTTTTTAGGAATAGCAATGGTTTGTTGCTGGATTTCGTCCGTCAAAGCAGCAACCCCGAACACACTGCTCAGGGAACCCGTGACTCTGCACTGCAAATCCTTACCGCTTCGTGAAGTGCTGAATACGCTGTCCAAACAGATTTCCGCCTCTTTTGTATTCAGAGATCCGCTGGTTGAGGACATTCTAATTTCATATGATATACAAAACGGATTATTAGAGGATGTCCTGACTTACCTTCTTCCGGAGCACCGGTTGTCATACAAAATACTCCCTGAAGGTTTGATTATCCTGATTCCCGGTATGACAAAGAAGCCGGGGACCATAACAAGGCAGGTTTTTCAATCGCCAAAAGTTATTTATAAAACCGAGCCGGTTTATCCTGCCAAGGCCATCCAGCAAAATGCTGCGGGGCTGGTTTGTCTGCGTCTTCGGATCAATAGCCAGGGAAATGTGGATTCTGTCCGGCTGAAAACTTCCAGTGGATTTGTTGCCCTAGATTCGGCTGCGGTGGACTATGCTCAAAAACTGCGATTTTCGCCGGCTTTATCAAACAACAAACCGGTTTCGATCTGGATGGAATGGGAATTCGATTATAAATTTTCCGACATGGCAGGTGTATCCAAAATGGTTTCACAATAATAATTTTAAATAAAGAATTAAAAAAAGCGTACTTTTTGGCCAAAAAGTATCCGAATTAAAAATGAGTCAAAGAAAGGAGGCAGATTCACCAAATTATTCTTCGCTTTAAAATGTGTAAATGTATTTTAATTTCTGGTTAAGTGGTAAAAAAGGTTTAAAGGGAAACCGACTCCACAGCATCAGAGAAAGGAGAATATCATGAACAGAATGAGATACTTGGCGGCCATTTGTATCCTGTGTCTTTTTGTGTACTGCAGCTCATCTCAAAAAATGAGTTACGGGATGAAGCATTATATCTTTGATTACAATAATCAAGCGTATACCATCTACAGCTATACGCTACAGGACAAGGTAGGATACAATCTGCTAATTTCGAATGACGGCAAACAAGACCGTCTGAAAGCCAAAGATTTAAATCAGGACGGCGTCATCGACACCGTAATTACCGGTGCATTCTCTTTGGCCGAAGCCGAGCAAATCTATCAGTTCGGATTAGAAAAAGCCCAGTCGAACGGCAATCTGGAAAATCGAGAAATCACGCGGTGGTACGAAACAGAAGATCCGGATTACAAATATTCGGTGCAGACTTATCTTCCGATGTTCGGAGAAGCTTATAACAACTTTGCGGTTACAGAAAAGAAACCGTTTGGCAAGACTTTTCTCTTTAAAGACTTGATGGCCGACGGTTCACTCGACAGTGTTATTATAGGTAAAACAGTAATAGCCTCGTTCCAGCCTTTGTATGAAAACGTACTGCAAAAGGGAATTAATGATAAAAAACTTGAAAAACAGGATACATACTATTATGTATCTCTCAGATGAGTTCATTTTATCGGTTCTGACCATATTTTAATATTTGGATAAAGCGGGGCTGTTTATCTTTCTGAATAAAAAAGGCTGTGAGGGTCTCTCGGAGATAAGAAGGGCAAAAAACAAATGGTGATCATCATTAGGCTCTCCCCTCATTTGCTAAGATTATTCGACCCAAACAACCCCGCTTTTTACAACCTTCCAAAATCGATTACCAATTATTATGCCCGGGGATTCCCGGTCTATTCATCTAAATGAATCCCCGTTTGTCGACCATCATTTTTTCAACAATCCTTTCGCTTTATCCTTTATCTTGTTCTCCCCGGATTTAATCTCGGATTTGGCTTTATCGGTGACTTTCGCTAAACCTTGTCCAATACCTTTTCTGCTGACTTCAGCAAGAACACGCTTCGTTATTTCACCGATGACCTGTCTGGCAATCTCAGGCGGAGTGGCGCCGTTCTTACCGCCGATGTCCCTCATTTCAAATCCGGGCAGATCCAGATTGTATTCCTTATTAAGGGGCACAACCAGAGCATGTATGTTGGCTTGAGAAAAATGAAAATGCCGAATAATGAGTTTAGGCTCTTTCCCCTTTTGCTTTTTCTTGGGCTCTTTGGCTTTGGGCTGGCTTGAACCGCTGGCGGGTAGATTCTTTTGAATTTCTTCCAGGTTGTTTTTCTTGTCTTTATTGACTTCAACATAAATTTTCGGCGCACGGATTGTAATATCGTCAATTATCTTGACTTCTTTCGTAATCGATTTCACATCGATTCCAGTCCCCACTTCACCCAACGAAAAAGCATAGCTCCCCTTGAAGCCTTTTGGATTCCCGATCGAAAGACCGTAAATCCCACCGGACCCGTTCTTGAGACTGATCTTCACACTGCTCACACGCACGGCTGTTTTGGTAGCTTCAGAACCGTACTTTTCGATGGCCATTTTAATAATCATATTGAGATTATTCAGAAGATAAAAAGCGCCCACAACAACAACCACGATAATGATAATAGAAGTAATTAGTATCCCCTTTTTAGATTTCTGTTTCTTTTTACTTTTGGGTGATTTGGGTTGACTTTTCTTGGGTTTGGTTTTCTTTGCCATATCATTCTCCTATCCTATTTTTATACACTTAATATTGTATTCGACGAAACATTAACACATCCGAAAGGCCCGAATAAATAGATTATATATTTTTAAACAATCACCAGTGAGGATATCTTTCATCAATGTTCAGGTCATCTGTTAACTGTATTAAGTATGTACCGTCTTCACGCACCTTATAAATTTCAGTATCAGTATCAGGGGGTGAAGAATAATATCGATGGAATATAATTTCATCGAAATTGACGGACCAGGTGGGAAATTCGCCAGGAATCACTGTCCTTTTATCACTGCCATCGGCCTTCATAACTTTAATGTCCCCGCCTTCATCATAAACAATTTTACCGCCGTCTATCCTCGATTTTTTATACCAATCCGGATGATTCCCATTTTCCGCAATAAATGATGTTCCACCACCACCGGGATAACTGACAATCCATATCCCAATATGGCCACCCACTGCCGGACTGCCGACACCCCTGAAAGCAATCCAATCACCATTGGGTGACCAAGTCGGAAATGACGGAGTAATGGCAGGATCGATATCCAGTCTAACCTCCGACCGATGTCCGACATCGTAAATCCACATTTCAATCCTTCCATCACGGTTGGACTGGTAGGCCAGTTTGGCCCCATCCGGGGACCATGCTGGATAAACATCATCCGCCGGTCCGCCGACAAGCAATTCCAGACCGGTCCCATCCGCATTGATCTTATAGATATCCCAATGACCACTCGCTCCGCCGACTCTACGATTAAAAACGATCTGATCTTTTTCAGGTGACCATTTTGGATAAGCATCAGACCCACTGTCCGTTAAACGTATCCAATCACTTCCGTCATATTTCATGATATAAAGGTCACCCCAGATAGCAGCGCTTTCCCGATGCATAAAAACGATTTTCGAATAGTTTTCAGGCGGACATCCGGTAAAAAGCAAAAGTCCGAAAACCATCAGCAGAGCAATGATTCCAGTATGACTGAGTTTAACATTTTTCATGATACCCTCCTTTTACATTTCAATGATAGGTTTTTATAGTTTATCATGAAACTTCACTCCTGATGAAATCCCTCAGAAAACTCTGCCCTCAATGAAGTCCATTTCCTGTAGGAGTAAAAACTCATAGAGTATTGGAAAATATAACTGATTTATTGAGGTATTGGAAACGTAAAATCCAGAGCAATACCAACGTGAACCGTAATAATACCGGTTTCCGATTCCAGAATATCGTAATGGAGATTGCTGTTGTCATCAATCTCTATGGAACCCTCTTTCATATACTGGGTCACACCTCCTTTGAGATATCGAATACCCAGTTGAATCGAAACGGCTTCCAGTTCTTCCTCCTTCTCTCCGCTGCCGTCAAAAACACGGATCAGCAATCCCCCGCCGAAACCGTAATTCAGGGATGTATCTTTCAAATGGTTGGTTTTTGCAATCGTCCGATCCTCATCACCACCGTATTCCTGATTTTTGACTTCGGTGCTGGTAGAAAAATATCCGAATCCAAACAATCCGTCAATATAGGGCCGGACAACACCGGAGTGTGGAGTAATGCGAAGCATCAAATGGCCGTACAAAATGCTGTTGGTTGTGGACACATCGACAAAGACATCGGGAATGGTTTTGCTCCAGGGTTCTTCCCGCGTTTCACTGCCGTAAATCAGATAATTAAATGACAGACCAACATTCAGAAAAGATCCGGTTGCCCGATAAAAACCGAAAAGCGAAAATCCGTACCCCAGGTTATCGACATTTTCATGGAACTCGCCCTGGGGAAACCCCAGTGTAAAATTCCCGCCCGCTTGAACGCTACTGCTTGCCTGAGCCATGGGCACAGCAAAGAGTATCATACAGACAATGAGGATGTAACCATATTTACTGAATTGCATAGATCTTCCCTCCCTGTTTTAATGATGTGTCCGTTGAAATAAATGTAAAAATAAGGTTAGAGTACAATAAAAAAATGAAAAATTATCAGGTAAAATACAAGTAAAATCTTCAATAAATTAAAAACCGGAAACAAACATCATTGATTTTTATTAGAATTGTTTTCTTCAAAAGACTGTATTTTCCTTACAGTGACGAGTCAAAAAATGACTTGACATCTTCGATGCTATTAAGTATATTAAGATGTACTTAAACAGAAGATACCCAATGAATCAAATAAATGATATTTCCGAAATGTTAAAAGCTTTGTCTGACCCGACCCGTTTAACCATTCTAAAAATGTTAAATGAAGCTGAAACCATGCTCTGTGTCAATTTCCTTGCCAATCGGCTTCAAATTACGCAATCTGCTGTATCGCAGCATTTAAAAATATTAAGACAGGCAAACTTGGTAATCAGCGAACGACGAGGTTATTTTATTCATTACAAAGTGAACGAAACACAATTAAAGAAGGTACCGGAAATAATCAAAAGTTTATTCTTCTAAGAGGCAAAAGAACTTTTTTTTGATTAATAATTTAAGTAATTAACTAAATGGTCATATACAAAAATGAAAAGAGGTGAGATTATGTGCTCATGTTGTACGTCAGCAAGAGAAGCCAGCCGTCAAAAAAATATATGCCCCAGTCTATGGAGTAAAAAAAGAAAGATTCAAATATTGGAGCAGGAACTGGCAGACGCAAAAAAATCAGTCCAGGAACTAGAAACATTAATTACTGAGGTTAAAGCAGAAAAATAAGACTGCATCCCGGGGAGAACTATATTGTTTTAACTCCCCGGGAATTTTATCATTCTCTTTTTAAATTTATCGGAGGCAAACAGTCATGATGTTAAACGAAGCGCAGATAGAATTACAGGATATGATCCGGAAATATGCCAACAGGGAAATTGCAAAACATGCACCCAGCATCGACCAAACCAATCAAGTTCCATATTCCATCTATAAACAGCTGGGGGCTATGGATGTATTCAGAATCCTGATCTCAGAAGAAAATGGTGGATTAGGGCGAAGTCTGCTTGATTTTGTTCTGATTACAGAAGAGCTCGCGAAAATAAGTGCTTCGGTGGCCTGGCAATTTATGGTAACACATTCGGTCAGTGCACTCATTCAGCAGTTTGGGACACAGTCACAAATCAGGACACATTTGCCGGATTTAATAGATGGGGGAAAAAGTGCAGCTTTTGCTATGACGGAATCAGGAAGCGCTACAAACTGGCAGAAAACCATGCAGTCAAAAGCAGTATCGCAAAATAGACAGATCAAATTGACTGGAACAAAAAGCATGATTTCCAATTCGGTTGCCGACTCGGTCGTTGTGATTGTCAGGAACAACAATCTCAATGATAGACAACCTTTTCTTGCTTTTTTAATGAAAAAAGATTTACATTCATTTTATTCTGGTACTTTGGAAACAATGCTGGGGCTTCGTGGCAGTGCAGTGGGTGAATTGGTGCTTGATGATGTGATTGTATCGACAAATGACATATTGGGAAAAGAGGGCCAATTCTCCCAGATATTGCAGACCAACACCATGATGAATTGTCTGGGGCAGGCAGCTGTAGCCCTTGGGATCAGTCAGGCAGCCTTTCAATCAGTGCTTCAATATACCAAAAAGCGTATGATTGCTGAGAATCAATATCTTGCAGATTTTGAAAGTATTCAGAGAGCCCTGACAGATATTAAACAATCCATCGACGCTGCCCGATTGATGCTCTATCACGCTGCAAGTATCAGAGGAATTGATGTTTTTTTGGCAACACTGAAAAATATAGAGACAGCTTTGAGCGTAACCGACCGGGCAATGACCCTGATGGGCGGTCACGGCTGTATGCAGGAATACCCCATGGAACGTTACTACCGGGATGCCAAAACCGTTTCACTTCAGAAACCGGTCGATCACATTAAAAGTATGGTTGGAGAAAAAATTGTACGGACTGATATGAATTAATCTATTTGGTGCATAAACATTTATCACTATAATTGAAATAATAAAACCGCATTCATAATCCCTGTTTTATATTGATGAGAAAAATTAATTTAAAAACATTTGCCGTTATTAATCGCGATCTTCGATGCTATTTCTCCTTTGTCATATTGGCCAAAACCTCTTTACCAAACGCCATACACTCAGCGCGACTCAGATTATCATAATCTTCCATATTTCCCATCATTTTGGCTGTTTGAGGATCCATCAGAGATTTTGTGATTCGGCCTAAAAATACCTTTGACGGGACATTGCCGGTCCCGCACAGTTTTACCAGATGATTGTCAATGAACATCGTTATCTGCTGCGGTCCAACCGGCTGGCCCATGTTCCCGCACACGGCAAAGAAGCTGCGCACTTTCTTCCCTATCCATTTTTTGTTCTTTGTAATGTAATCCTGCAACTCTTTGGATGTGACTCCTCCCCGAATGGACCCGCCGATAATGATGTGATCGAATCCTTTCAGATCCGGATTTTCACGCACATCAAAGACATCTCCGATCCCGCCCATGCCTTCAGAGATCCATACGGCGGCATCTCTGGAGCTCCCGCACCAAGTGCCGTACAGTATTGCCCATTTTATATCGGACGGCATGGGATAGTACTTCAATGCCCACAGATTGTTAGCTAAAACTGTAGTACCGATCCCTGCAACTCCCAATTTGAAAAATTGTCTCCTTTCCATGATCCACCTTTTATATAACAGTACAATGATTTAATGTTATACAGGACGGCTCTCGCCATTGGTTACAATTCAACAAGATGGAGAATACCACACCGAGCTTGAAATATACACAATCATCTCATTTCTGAATTGAATATTTTATGCTTATTTTAACCAGATTGATGGCTATCTGCTTTTCATTCACTACTGCTGACTTTCTCCGTTTTATTTTCTAATATTTCCAAAACAGCCCGCTTGCCCTGTTTTGCTGAAGCTGCACTCAGAAGAGTGCGGATAGATCTGGCCGTCTGTCCACCCCGCCCGATCACCTTTCCTATGTCTCCGTCGCCTACATGCAATTCGAAGATCACAGTTCGTTCACCATCAACTTCTTCAACTTTAACTTCGTCAGGCTTATCAACCAGATGTTTAATGATAAATTCAACAAACTCTTTCATGGGTCACCTCCACTGTTATTCTGGAAAGAATACCATCGAATTAGAAAAGGAAAATCCGGAAACATGCAGTTCTAATCAGAGTCACAGCTGATTAAATCATCCGGCGATTGTACTTTTTCTTATGAATCCTGATCAACGTTGTATGTTCTGTTGGTATGTTTTCAAATGTAAGTATTAACTAAACATAGTTGATAATAGTTATAAAATCAAGTGAAATTCGCAAATGTTATAGTTTTCAAACAAAAAAGCCGAGAACAAATATCCTCGGTTTCTATAAAAAAAATACACGGATTTCAAATTATCTATTTTACACTTCCCTTAAAATTTTAGCTACCGAAGATGTTTGCCACCCTCGGTTATCATTCGGCGAATAACCTCATTTGTCGTAATGAATCCCGTCCAACGATTTTTAATGCAGTTAGAAACTTTTACAAATTAGAAAGCCGGGGATTAAACGTCTCCGGCTTCTATGAAAAAATGATATGGATTTTAAATCACTCTTTCACACACCCCTTAAAATTCGCTCCCTCTGTTTTGGCGCCGGTCAAATCGGCGAACTTCAAATTCGCATTGCTGAAATTGGCGCCGGAGAGATTGGCATTTCTCAAATGGGCCCGCTGCAAATGCGCGCCGGAGAGATTGGCATTTTTCAAATTCGCATTCGCCAGACTTGCCCGCTTCAATTTAGCACCGCTGAGATTGGCCCCTTCCAGATTGGCGCTGTCCAACTGCGCGCCGAAAAGCGAAAGCCCGCTCAGGTTGCATCCCTTCAGCACAGTTTTTTCCAAATTAGTATCCTGAAGATTGGTTTTCTTCAGATTGGCACCTTCCAATTTGGCTCCGCTGAGATTCGATCCGAACAGAAACGCGCCTTCCAAATTGGCTTCCCTCAGATCGGCCCCTTCCAGATTGGTATTCTGCAAATGGGCATCCTGAAAATTTGCTTTTCGAAAATCACCCTTTTTTAAGTTGGAATAGGAGAGGTCGGCTTTTGAAAGATCGGTTCCGGAAAAGGATTCACCTTTCGCTACTTTATCTACAATCATTTCCCTTGTCAATACGGCCATATCACGCTCCTTCCTTAAAACTCTGAACGGCGTCTTTCATCGAGTTAAATATGCTGATGACCCCGTCCAGTTTGGTGATCTCGAGCGGCCGGCGCACGCGTTCCGGCACATTGACCAGACGGAGATCTCCATCGCTTCCCCGAAGCGTGGTCAGACAGGCCATTAAAATGCCCAGACCGGCGCTGTTCATCCATTTCACATCGGCCATATCCACGACCACATTCACCCTTTCTTCACGAATGGCTTCATCGATCCGCTTCTGGAACATGAGAGTGGCTTCACCCCCCATCAATTCTCCGCTCAAATGGACGATGAGCACGTTGTCTTTTTTTTCTTCTTTCATTTGCATATTTAAAATCCTTCCATAAAATATTTACTTTCTATATTGATTTGTACGGGCAACTGCAAATCAAAGATCAAAAATCAACTGTTTGCCATCCCCGCATGGCATGAATAATTCATCAGGCTCAGTGGACAACGCTTGACAAAACAGTAAAACCTCATTAGAAAATAAAGGGATTTAAGAGCATCTTTCATTTTATAAAAAAGAATTAGCACGAATAAATCCGGACTTTTCAAAAGTTGAGTTTACCCTTTTCATTTTTTATTTTTGGATTTTGCTTTGTCATTTTTCACTTTGATATTTAATTTATGGGTAAAATTTCAAACCGCTCGATTCAAGATAGAGCCCTAGTTTTATTCATATCTCAGCGCTGTAATGGGATCCAGCTTGCTCGCTTTAGCCGCGGGATAAACACCGAAAATAAGACCGACGACGGAACAAAAACAAAATCCTAAAATAATAGCACCAACGGGAATCGCTGCCGGAACAGGAGAAACCAGGGCAACAAACTGAGCAATTCCGATGCCCACAAGAATGCCGATAATGCCTCCGACTTCGGATAAAAAGATGGCTTCGACAAGAAACTGGAAAAGAATATCGCGCCGTTTTGCACCAATGGCCATCCGGATACCAATTTCCCGTGTCCGTTCCCTGATAGAAACCAGCATGATATTCATAATTCCAATACCTGCTACGAGCAGACCGAATGAAACGATCACAATAGCACCGATCCGCACAGCACGCGTCATATTGTTGAATGATTCGATGAGCGATTCACTAGACCAGATTGCAAAATCGTTGGGTTCTCCGGGCGGCACTTTTCTGACTGCCCGAAGCACGCCGATCACCTGCTCTTTTGCAGTCTCTAAAAGTTCGGGTGTGTCTGACTGAACCGTGATGTTGAGGGATCGATTCTTTCCATAATATTTCTGGAACGTGGAGAGTGGAATCACTACCCGGTTGTCTTCACTCTGTCCGAAAGACGACCCCTGTTCTTCAATGACGCCGATAACTTCATAACGGTGTCCATCCACAATAATGGGTTCACCAAGGGGATTTTGGAACGGAAACAATTCGTCCACCACATCCATGCCGATCACTGCGACATGACGATTGTGCTCCACATCGATTTCTGTAATGGGCCGCCCTTCACCGATATAATATCCGTTATTGGGGAAAAAGGCAGGCACACCGCCGGCCAGCCATGTGGCCGGGCTGGTTTTCCGGTTTTTATACTTCGCTACAATCCCGAATTGCCAGTCTTCTGGACCGACTCTGGAAACGGCAGAGCAGTGCTGTTCTATCGCATTGGCTTCAAGCATGGTTATATCTTTACGGTTGCGGTATTGATCCCGATCACGGTGGCCCATTATTACCGGCTCTTTTTGAACCTGAAAAACATTGGCGCCAAGCTGCTCCATGTCTTTTTGAATGCTTTTTTGAAAACCCTCTATGAGCGATTGCATGCCGATAATAGCCATCACACCGATAATGATTCCGAGCAGGGTGAGAAAGGAACGCATTTTGTGCGTTCGAATGACATCCAGAGCAATTACAAAACTTTCCCGTACCTGCATGAATTCACCTCACTTTTAAACTATTCATATCGCAAAGCTTCAATGGGATCGAGGCGCGCGGCCTTCGAAGCGGGATAGAGCCCGAAAAAGAGTCCGATGGTTACCGTAAATCCGACGGCCAAAAACAGCACCCATGTGGAAATGTGAACCGGAAGTTTTGTAGCGGAATGAACCAACGTAGCCAGTCCCACGGAAACAAGAACTCCCAGTATCACACCGATGCTTGAGATGAACATCGATTCCACTAAAAACTGCCACATAATGATCCGTTTTTTCGCGCCCAGCGCTTTGCGAATGCCTATTTCCCTCGTGCGTTCGGTGACGGAAACAAGCATGATATTCATGATCCCGATACCGCCTACGATCAGAGAGATGGAACCGATTCCGATAAGCACGATCCAGAGTACTCTTGTCAGGTTGTTATAAATATCCATCAACTGGCTCTGTTGATTGATGGCAAAATTATTCTCCTGATCGACCTCGAGACCTCTGGACCGACGCATCACTCCTTCAAGCTGGTCGATCATGTCATTCATCCGATCGGGATCTTCCGATTTCACCTGTATCGTTACAGAACGTTTGCTCCCGTATTGTTTTTGAAAAATAGTATAGGGAATTAAAACCATATCGTCCTGACTGTCCCCTAAAATCGCGCCCCGTTTCTTGAGGACACCGACCACTCGATAATGATTCGAGGCAACTTTAATCCGCTTCCCCAGGGGATTATCATCCTTAAAAAGTCCATCAGCCACTTCCGACCCGATCACACAGATCGGACGACGGTAATCCACTTCGGCCAGTGTAAAAAAACGGCCCGTTTCGGGCATGGCATTCGCTGTAGACATAAATGCATCCGTGGTCCCGCGAATTCGGACACGGTCCAGCGATTTATTCTCGTATTTTACGGTTCCCCGTGTATCGATTTCCGGCGCCACTGCATCTGCCAGATTGGCATATTTAAGAACATATTTATAATCGTCCTCGGTAATATCCTTGCGCTTAATATATTCAATATACTTCTCGTAACTCGTAATGAACCAGGGCATCTTGGAAATATAGAGCGTATTGGAACCCAAACCGGAAAGTTCACCGCTGATATAATGGTTCAACCCCTGAATGACAGAGATAATCACCGTAACCACAATGACACCGATAAAAATACCCAGTGTTGTTAGCACAGTTCGAAGTTTGTTTGCACTCAGTGCATGAAGTGCGATTTTAATCCCTTCACCAAATTCTGCCAATTTTGGTTTCATTTTTTATATCCCAGGATAGTTACTGTTGCGATGTCTTCCGTTCGGTTATATGGCTTCATCCCGTTCAATAAATCCATCGCGGAGACGAACAATCCGGTCCGAATGTTCCGCAATGTACTCTTCGTGCGTGACAATAATAATTGTATTGCCTTCATCGTGTAACTTTTCAAAAATCTCCATGATCTCGTCACCGGTCCGGGTATCCAGATTTCCCGTCGGTTCATCCGCCAGAATGATGGACGGATTGTTAACCAGTGCCCGGGCAATAGCCACACGCTGCCGCTGACCTCCTGAAAGTTCATTGGGACGGTGATGCATCCGCTCTTCAAGTCCAACCTGTTTTAATGCCTTTTCAGCCATCTCACGCCGCGCTCCGGATGGGGTTCCGCTGTAAATCAAGGGAAGTTCGACATTGTGAAGCGCCGACGCCCTGGGCAGCAAATTGAAGGTCTGGAAGACAAAACCGATTTCACGATTGCGAACCTCGGCAAGTTCGTCATCATTCATCGTACTCACATTCACTTTGTTCAGTTGATAGTCTCCCGAAGTGGTTGTATCGAGACATCCCAGAATATTCATCAAAGTGGATTTGCCCGAACCGGAAGGTCCCATAATGGCCACATATTCGTTTTTATCTATCTTGAGATTGATACCGCGTAATGCGTGGACCACTTCCAATCCCATGTGGTATTCTTTCACAATCTCTTTTAAATCAATGAGCATGAATGGCGACTCCTTTTTAATTGCTTTCAAAATAATTCTTAGACATGTTTACCAATACAGATACTGTTATCATTTAATCGGATTCTTCTTCAGTGCTTGATTTCTTTTTCTGGGAATTATCGACTTTTACTTCCTGACCGTCCTTGAGCTGTTTCGAAAGAATCCTGTAACTCCCGCTGACGACTTCGTCTCCTTCTTCAAGACCCTTGACTATTTCCCATTCTGTGTCACTAGATATACCTGGCACCACAGGAACCTGCTTTGCCACTCCGTCCTTCACAACAAAACAAACCTTGATCGGCTTTTCCTCTTTTTCGGGTTCGGAAGTTCCCTCAGCCTTTTTTTGCTTTTTATCTTTCTTGTTCTTTTTATTCCCTTTTCCGGATGAATCGGCCTCGGCGAGAACCGTGTCTTTTTTCGCTTCTTCCTTTACCATCTCTTCTTTTTTCTCTTTGCCTGATTCCTTCTCTTTCTTCTTCCCCTTGTCCTTATCTTCCTTTTCGGGAGGAAGCGGTTTCCGTATCGTTACACACTGAATCGGCACCTTCAATACATTCGATTTCGATTCTGTGACGATATCGACTGTGGCCGACATTCCAGGACGTACATTCAGAGGCATTTCAACCATCGAAACTTTAACCAGAAAATTGGTGACCTCTTCCTGGGTTCCCAAACCGGTTGTCGTTCCGGTATTTGCAATCTCTTTAACGACTCCGTGGAATGAAGTGTCCGGAAAGGCATCAATGGCAATTCGCGATGAATCAGCAAAAGAAATCGACACCACATCATTCTCATCTATCTCTGTCTCGGCAAGCATTTTGGAGAGGTCCGCAACAACCATGATGACATCCAGAGTAAACTGGGAACCCATGGCCATTTCCCCGACTTTCTTGTTCAACTGACTGACAATACCGTCCATCGGTGAATAAATAACAGTCTTTGCCAGATCGTCTTTCGCCTGTTTTAAAAGCGCTTCGTACTGCTGCACCTGGGCCACTGCCTGCTCGTATGTGGATTTGGCAATGTCCAGTTCAGCCTGTGAAATCAAATTGTCCTCGAACAGTCTTTTGGACCGGTCATATTCGTTTTTTGTTTTTTCATATCCGGCCTGTGCATATTTCAGGTTGGATTCATTCAACTCGACGGCAGCCCGGTAATACGCCTGATCCAGCTGAACCAGGAATTGTCCCTTCTTGACCTGATCTCCTTCTTTCACGCCCAAATCAAGAATCTGTCCGCTTACTTTGGCTGAAATTTTCACCTGCACTTCGGGCTGAATTTTGGCGGAACCGGAAACCGATTCAACAATCGTCCCTTTAACAACCTTTGCCGTCTGTACGGTGACACCCTTTCCACTGCTGCTTTTCACAATATTGGCCACCACAATGACCAGAATCACCAGTGCCCCACCCAAAAATATAAACAGCTTTTTTCTTTTCTTTTTATCCATGTTCCCTGACTCCTTTATCAAAATTTATGCATTATTTCACAAGCATGCCCATGGATTTTTCAAGTCGGGCAATCGCATATTTATAATTATATAATGCCTGGATATGATCGCTCTGAGCCGATGTATAGGAAACCTGGGCATCAATCAGGTTCAGTATGGTGCCGGCTCCCAGATTGTACTTCTCTTTATTAAACCGAAGATCCTCTTCGGCCGCATCCACAACATTATTGGTAACGGCAATTTTCTTTTTCGACTGCTGCACTTCAAAATACGCCTGTTGGACCTCCAGTGCAACTTCCCGTTTCACCTGATTTAAAGCTTCTTTATTGGACATGTGCGCCAGTTTTGCTTTGCTGCAATAGGCGTATCTGGAGAATCCCTGAAATATTGGAATGGAAAACGTTGCACCCATGTACCAGCCATAGTCTTTATCAAAAATATGGCTGATTTGACTAAAATCTTTATGACTCCAGGAATATGCGTAATAAACCGATAAAGAAGGTATATACTGACTGATTGCCATCCCGATCCCTGCTCCGGATGCTTTTAAATCAAATTCGCGTTTTCTGATGGCAGGATGCCGGGCAAACGCATTTTCAATAACATCCTCATAATTCACTTCGATTTCAGGAACATCGAGATTATCCACCACCTTGATTGTATTGTTTACATCGAAACCTAAAATATAATTGAGCGAAGCCCTGGCAATGGCGAGGCCATTCTGCGCTTCAATAACACCTAGCCGATCCGTTTCCAGTTGTACTTTGGCTTTGAGAACATCAGATTTAGGCACCTTGCCAACTTCAAAAAGCACCTCTGCACGTTTGAACGACTCCTCTGCAGATTTGAGTGTTTCCTCGGCCAGACCGAGCAGTTTTTCCGCAGCCAGCAGGTTGTAGTATCTTTCCTTGACAATATAGATTGTCTGCTGTTTCGTATCATTGAAATTATATTCCATGCTTTTCTTCAGTGCCTTGCTTTGCTTCAAATTGAAATAATTGTATCCTCCATTAAAAACTGTCTCGCTCACCGAAACACCTGCGCTGGATGACCATGAAGTCTCCTCCGTCAAAGTCGCAGGTACCAAAAGCCCAGTTCTGGTATCGATACGATAGGTGGTTCGTGGGCCGGCTACTGAATGCGTATATCCCAGCTCGCCAGAAACTTTCGGCAAAAAATTGGAAAACGCAATTATCATATCCTTACCCGCCTGTTTCACGGCAAATTCTCCCATTACAATCTCTGCATTCTGTTCCAGAGCAATCTCCACACATTCTTCCAGACTCAAGACTTTTTCCTGCGCCCAAACAAATACAGTAAAAAAAAGTGCGGCACAGAAAAAGGCAACAACAAGTTTGTGTTTCATCGTTTCATCCTCTTCTTTCAATTAATAATATCACTTCACTGCCCAAACCGAGGGCCTAACATACTGCCCACTGCTACTGAAACAAGAACCCAGAAAATCCACAGGGGAATGACAAAAGTGGCTGCTTTCTTTGTCGTAAACCGGTTGATTACTGCCAAGCCGACGATCCACAAAACAAGCTGCCAGATAATGAATATATCGATCTTTGAGAGGACACGATAGAATATCGAGGGTCCGTCCGCGAGATCCGGAGTCGGAAGCAGTACGGCAAGACTGGTTGAAACACCCTGTATTGTTCCTTTGGACAGAATGAGCAGCGTTTTAATAATTCCGCCGAGCAGAGTAACAAGATTGCTCCAGGCAACCACAGAAAAAACTTTTTTAAATTTAGCGTCTCCCCCGAGAATTGTGGTACTGCCGAACAGCAAGACACCGGACAGAATTGCCCAGATAATCAGCGTGACTATAGGAATGGCCACAATTTGTATATATCGCATCGGTCCCTGCATCTGGGTTTCGACGGCCTCTATTTGTTCGGAAGGTGCGCCCATGGCCTCCATCTTCGCAATCTGATCCCTGACGCCAATATCCATAACCAGAAAATTCAAACCAATAGCAATGATCACTGTGATGATAAACGGAACCAGCCAGGTCGGCTTTTGATCGATACTTTCAAATGTCTCTTTCGGGGATGAAAAAACTCCGATGAGTCGTCCGAATATATTCATGCCATTTTTCTCACTGATTTCAGTACTCATGAAAATCCTCCCTCTTTATCTTTTCGTAAATGGATTACTTAAAATAACGGAAAATGATTGCAAATGTTTCACATTATTTTTAAGAAATACGGATTGTCCTTTAGTAACTAAACTTTGGTAAAAATTCGGATACCAAATGACTTTTAAAAATCCAATTGACAAAACCCAAAATACAAAGAAAGCACAAATACCAATTATCAAAAATACTTATTTGAACTTTATTATTTGACATTTATTTGTTATTTGGATTTTGATATTTGACATTTTTTATCGTACAAATCATATTTATAAAAGTTCAGTTAATAATGGACTTTCCCGATCATCATTTCAACAAATTGGGATGACCATTTATTCAGCAAGTATTTTATCTTTGATGAGCAATAAATATTGAAGGGCAGAATCATGTTCATTCTGAATCTTGCCATCCAGAATGGCTTCCTCGATCATCTTTTTCAATTTGCCGACAAGCGGTCCGGGTTCAAGTCCGCATATTTTCATGATCTCATCGCCTCGAACAGGAGATTGAAACGATCTCATTCGGTCTTTTTCTTCCACTTCATGGATTCTCTTCATCACAAAATCAAAATTTTCGAGATGTTTTTTCACCCGCTTCGGATTGCCTGAAGTAATGTCTGCGCGGCAAAGCATCATGAGTTTATCAAGCTCTTCCCCCGCCTGGACGATTAACCGGCGGATGGCAGAATCGGTCACTTCTTCGCTGATAAGTTGTATAGGGCGCATATGAAGATGGGTCATCTTGCTGCTGAAATCATAATAGTCGTTCGAAAGCTTCATTTTTCTGCACACTTTTTTCAGTATGTGCACACCTGCCTGCTCATGACCATGAAACGTCCAGCCGGTTCCTTCTACAAACTGTTTCACACGAGGTTTGCCTATATCATGAACGAGGCCGGTAAAACGCAGTCTCAGATCATCCGTGACGACGGCCAGATTATCGACCACCTTCATTGTATGTTCGAAAACATCTTTGTGATGATACAAATCGATCTGTTCGACACCTGCTAATACGGCAAGCTCAGGAAAAACAATTTCCAGAACACCTGTCTCCAAAAGGATCCGGATCCCCGTGGATGGTTTCGGATGAGATAATATTTTAAAAAATTCGTCGCGTATCCGTTCCTGTGAAACAATCTTGAGCCGTTCCCGTTGCTTTTTCATGGCGG
>CAZTZL010000014.1:0-31105 GCA_964617625.1 uncultured bacterium | reverse complement strand
CGTATCCGTTCCTGTGAAACAATCTTGAGCCGTTCCCGTTGCTTTTTCATGGCGGCCATCGTGGAGGAAGCGATATGAAAAGAGAGTTGGCTGGCAAACCGCGCCGCGCGCATGATGCGGAGAGGATCGTCGGAGAAAGTGCTTTCAGGTTCCAGAGGAGTGCGAATCAGTTTTTTTTTCAGATCGGCCCGGCCATGATAGGGGTCGACAATTTCCCCGAACCGATCCTGATTTAAAACCATTGCCAGTGTGTTGATCGTAAAATCCCGGCGGGAAAGATCTTTGGCCAGATCGCTTTTTTCAACAACCGGTTTCCTGGAATGCTTTTGGTAACTTTCTTTTCTTGCTGTGACGAATTCCAGTTTTAAATCTTTTACAAAAAAAGAAGCCGTTCCGAAACGTTCGAAAATGACCAGACCGCGGCCTTTGAGTTTTTTTTGGACTTTACCTGCAAAGACCGGCCCGTCTCCCTCGACTACAAAATCGATCTCGTTTGCTTCTTTTCCCAGAAAAGCATCCCGAACAAAACCGCCCACTGCATAAACCGGGACACAATTCTCGTCCGCCATTTTGCCGATACATTTTAAAACTTCCTGAATAGGAAAAGATACTTTTATTGACAATTTAAAATCCCATAATATAAATCACTAACAGCATATTAATCAGCTGACATTTTCAATACAATAATTATACGGCTATTTGATCTCGTCACTCTTCTCTTCGTACGACTTTTTTATACCATTCGGCTGTTTCCCGAATCATCTCAGAAATGTCTGTACAAGGTTGATACCCAAGCTCTCTTTTGGCTTTATCGACGCGGAAATGAAAGTCGCCCGTCATGTGCTTTACAACATACCTTGTCAAAAGAGGCCGGGATTGAATATGAAATAGACGATAGATAGACTCCAGAAGAACGGCAATTCCAAACGCCAGACAGCCGCTGATCGAATACCAGGGACGTCGCACTTCAATTGCCTCTGCAAGTTTCTCCAGATAGTCCTTCCAGGTCAGTTTGATCCCGTCTGTGATGAGATAGGCCTGACCGGCCGCTTCCGGTTTAATACCGGCTAAAATCAGACCATCCACCAGATTCTTCACATAAGTGAACGCCCCCAATGCCCGCCCGTGGTCAATCGTACCCATTCTTCCCTTTTCAAGAAGCGGCGCCATCTTCAACAGAGTGATGCGGTCCCCTGGTCCGTAAATGTCACCCGGCCTGATGATGACGGTTTGAATCAAACCACGACGATGATAATCCATAACCAAGGCTTCTGCTTCCCGCTTCGACCGGGCATACGGAAACGGTGTAGGAAGCTGCGGCGCATTTTCATCGAGGTCGCTGGCATCGATAAAACTATGAACAGCCACTGAACTGACATAGACAAAGCGGCTGACGCCCGCTTTTACCGAAGCCCCAATCAAATTTCGTGTCCCTTCCACATTGATGCGTCTGAAGCGTTTTAGCGTTCCCCAATCGGAAACAGCTGCCGCCAAATGATATACGATTTCAGTACCTCGAACCGACTCATCAAGTGAAGCCGGATCTTCCAGTGAACCAATAACCCGGCGGATAGATAGATTTTTCAATAAGGAAAGATCACTTGTTTTCCTGATAAGACCGGTAACTTTGTCTCCGCGTTCAATCAATTTGCGGCAGAGCATGGCGCCGACAAAGCCGTTCGCACCTGTCACCAGAACGCGCATGCCCTTTCCTAAACCATCCTCAATGTGACAAAGATGTCTGTTCCTATTCCAATGATCGCATGAAGAAGAAGCGGATAAAGAACCGATCGTGTCCGAATGGCAAGATAGCCGAAAACGAGGCCGGCGAAAATGGCGCCAAAACTCTCGCTGGCGGGCTTGCCAATATGAATGATTGCCGAAGGAATGGTCTGTATCAAAATCGCGGCAAGAGCCCCGTATCTCTTTTCAAGTCCGAAAAGCATGAAACCCCGGAAGAGAAATTCAAAACCAATATAATAGATCAGATAAAAGATTTCCACGATGATAAAAAGGTATAAATGGCCCATCGTGCTTTTTGATAGCGGATATTCATTCTGAATCACCACACCGGAAGATCCCGCATAAACGATCCAGAGAATATAGGGCGCCATAATCAATACAAAAATAAGCCCGTATCTGGCGTCCCCGAACCGGAACCCGAAATCTCTCAGCTTTTTTTTGAATACCATTTTAATGATAAAATAGGGCACCCAGAACATGAGCAGAAATGCCGTGAGGTACTCGTAAATCGCACTGAAAAAATCCTGATTCCACTTGCCCTGAAATCCTCTGAAAAGCTGATCAAAATCCGCCTGTTTCCCGTAGTAAACCCAAAATGTAAGAATAATGGGAACAATAAAAAGAATGAGCGTGGATTCCGAATCTCTCTGCTGAAAAAGTGTTTTAAAACCGATGATTGCGGTCTTCTTTGGATTTTTGGGAACCTTAACCTTTTGGGCACTCATTATCGACTCCTGTTTTTAGTGTATAACAGAATGTCTCAATGTTTTTACAAACCATTCTAATCTGTTTCGATTCGCAACAATTGAACCGGCAATCATGTATCCTGCAGAGCAATAACGTCCAGTGTTTTCGCCTGCAGGGTTCGAATGGCCTGAACAGCGGCCCACGAAGCCGAAAGTGTAGTCAAACAGGGGACACTATGAACTATAGCTGTACGGCCAATTACATACTCGTCATATCGTGAAATTTTTCCCAGCGGAGTATTGATAATTAACTGGATTTCCCTGTTAATAATTAAATCCAGGGCATTGGGCCTGCCCTGTTTGACCTTGTTGATCATTTTCGAGGGAACACCCGCCTTGCGGAAAGATTTGTATGTCCCCTCTGTGGCGTAAATGCCAAATCCAAGCTCATATAACTGTCTCGCTATGGCTGTCGCCATCTGTTTGTCATAATCATTCACGCTGATAAAAGCATTCCCCTTCACCGGAAGCCCGTTCATGGCCGCAAACTGGGCCTTCGCAAAAGCAGCTCCAAAAGAAGTATCGATTCCCATCACCTCTCCGGTCGAACGCATCTCGGGTCCGAGATAGGTCTGAACGTTGGGGAATTTGATAAATGGAAAAACCGGTGTTTTAACGGCAATCGTTTTTTTCCTCTTATTCTCCAGAACCCCAAGCTCTTTCAGGGTTTTTCCTACCATAATCTTGGCTGCGACTTTCGCCCATGGGATTCCCGTAGCCTTGCTGACAAAAGGAACGGTTCTTGAGGCCCGCGGATTCACTTCAAGCACATAGATGCTGCCGTCTTTCATCGCAAATTGGATGTTGATCAAACCGCGAACATCGAGCATTTTTGTAAGTATTTTGGTCTGGTCGATTATGATTTTTTGGTGCTCTTCACTGATCATGTACGGGGGAAGAACACACGAACTGTCACCGGAATGGATACCAGCTTCTTCGATATGCTGCATGAATCCGCAAATCACCGTGTCGTGTCCGTCGGATATGGCGTCGACATCGAACTCGAATGTATCTTCTAAAAATTTATCGACCAAAATCGGATGATCCGGAGAAACAGTAGCCGCTTCGGTAATATATTTTTCGAGAGACACTTTATCGTAGACGATTTCCATGGCTCTTCCGCCTAGTACATATGAGGGCCGAACCAGTACGGGATAGCCGATCTTCTCGGCGATCTTTTCCGCTTCCCGAAATGTGAAAGCCGTTCCCCATTCCGGCTGCTGGATCTCCGAGTTTTTAATCAAATCACCGAACCGCTGTCGGTCTTCTGCAAGATCGATGGATTCGGGTGAAGTCCCGAAAATCGGAACCCCGGCCGCTTCCAATCCCTTGGCGAGCTTAAGCGGTGTCTGCCCGCCGAACTGGACAATAACACCGTCCGGTTTTTCAATGTGAATTACGTTCAGCACATCTTCCAGGGTCAGCGGCTCGAAATAGAGTTTGTCCGCTGTATCATAATCGGTGGAAACAGTTTCCGGATTGTTGTTGACCATAATGGTTTCGTAATTCTCTTCCCGCAGGGCAAAAACCGCATGAACACAGCAGTAATCAAATTCGATCCCCTGCCCGATCCGGTTCGGACCGCTACCCAAAATGATCGCTTTGGGCCTGTCATTTCTTTTTGCTTCGTTTTCAGCTTCATATGTCCCGTAGAGATAGGAAGTCTCAGAAGCAAATTCGGCGGCACACGTATCGACAATCTTGTAGACCGGCCGGATATTCGCTTTCTCCCGAAGGTCTTTTATTTTCATTTCTTTCTGCCGTGTCAATTCAGCCAGGCGTCGGTCCGAAAAACCCATCTGCTTGGCAGACCGCAGCTTCTCCGTATTGTTCAGGCCTGTTGTTTTAATTTGTTCCTCAAAATCGATAATCTCTTTGATCTGGTAAAGAAACCAGGGATCGATTCGGCAGATTTCGAAAAGTTCATCGGCTTTCATGCCATGCCGGAATCCTTCTGCAATGTAAAAGAGACGCTTCGGAGAATTCTTTTTCAGTTCATTTCTCAGTGTTTCCGAATCGATACCGCCGTTGCATTTCAAGCTGGCGCAGTCCGTTTCCAGAGACCGAAGGGCTTTCTGAAGCGCTTCTTTGAACGTCCTTCCGATGGCCATGGTCTCTCCGACCGATTTCATCTGTGTGCCTAAAATCGGTTCGGTTTGAGGAAATTTTTCAAAATCCCATCTGGGTATCTTCACCACGACATAATCGATGGTCGGCTCAAACGATGCCGGGGTTTTACTCGTAATATCGTTGGGAATTTCATCGAGAGTGAGTCCGACGGCAAGCTGTGCGGCAATTTTGGCGATGGGAAATCCCGTGGCTTTCGAGGCCAGGGCGGAACTTCTTGACACCCTGGGATTCATTTCGATTACGACCATACGGCCCGTATCCGGTTGAACGGCGAACTGGATGTTGGACCCGCCTGTCTCGACACCGATTTCCCGAATAATGGCTTTCGCGGCATCCCGCATGAGCTGATATTCCCGGTCCGTCAGCGTCTGAACCGGTGCCACCGTGATCGAATCTCCTGTGTGAATGCCCATGGGATCCAGATTCTCAATCGAACAGATAATGACCACATTGTCCTTCAAATCACGCATCACTTCGAGCTCGTACTCTTTCCAGCCAATGATCGACTCTTCGATCAGCACTTCACTGATTGGACTGCAGCTGAGGCCCCATTTCACCTGTTCCTGATATTCTTCGACATTATATGCGACACTCCCGCCCGTTCCTCCAAGCGTGTAGGCTGGCCTGATGATTGCCGGATATCCCACTTCCGGAATCAGTGCCAGGGCCTCATCAAGGTTCCTGGCAAATCCGCCTGCAGGAAGCTGGAGACCTATGTTAAGCATAGATTTTTTAAAGAGCTCGCGGTCTTCCGCCTTTTGAATGGCTTCCAATTTTGCTCCGATCAATTCCACACCGTACTTTTCCAGAATGCCCTTCTCGGCCAGTTCGACGGTAATATTGAGACTCGTCTGTCCTCCCATCGTGGGAAGAAGCGCATCCGGTTTTTCTTTTTTTATAATTTTTTCGACGGTGATCGCATTGAGCGGTTCCACGTATGTCCGGTCCGCCAGTTCGGGATCAGTCATGATTGTAGCCGGATTCGAATTGATCAGTATGGTTTTGTATCCAAGCTTTTTCAGCGCCTTAATTGCTTGTGTACCTGAATAATCGAATTCGCAGGCCTGCCCGATCACGATAGGTCCTGAACCGATCACCAGTATTTTCTTGATATCATTACGCTTTGGCATGTTCTTCCATCATTCTGTAAAATCGTTTAAACAAATAGAGCGAATCGTGCGGCCCGGGAGACGCTTCCGGATGGTACTGCACGGCAAATACGGGCAGTTCCCGATGCTGTATCCCTTCGACGGTTCCGTCATTGAGATTTCGATGCGTCAGGACGAATCCCGCTTTTTCGAGCGATTTGGTTTCGACGGCAAAGTTGTGATTTTGTGCGGTAATTTCAATAATTCCTGTTTCCAGATCCTTCACCGGATGGTTGCTGCCGTGATGCCCGAATTTAAGCTTGTACGTCTTGCCGCCAAAGGCGAGACCTAAAATCTGTATCCCCAGACAGATTCCGAACATGGGACGGTAATCAACCAGTTTTTTGACATTTTCAACGGCATAGGGAACTCCTTCCGGGTCGCCCGGGCCATTGGAAAGAAAAATACCGTCGGGTTCCATCTTCCTGACTTCCTCCGCGGAAGTGGCTGCCGGTATAAGAGTCACTTCGAGTCCAAGGGCCGTCATCAGTCTCAGGATATTCCATTTGATCCCGAAATCGTAGGCGACCACACGAAACATCTTCTCCCCAAGTGGTTTGATAAAATCGTAATACCACGATGCGTCTATCGAATTCTCCCACACTTCCTGTTTTTTCGTGGTAACATATTTGACCAGATCCCTTCCCTCTATTTTGGGATGTCTGAGAAGTTTTTCGTTGAGCTGGCTAAGGGGCATTTCATCGGTTGTCAAAATGCCCATCATGGCTCCCTTTTCCCGGATATGGCGAACCAGGGCCCGCGTATCAATCTGGTGAAATCCGATAATGTTGTTTCTTTCTAAATAGTGATCCAGGGTTTCTTTCGACCGATAATTGCTTGGTGCGGAACAATATTCGCGGACGATTAAGGCTTCCACATGGGGACGGCCGGATTCCATATCATCAGGATTAATGCCGGTGTTCCCGATATGGGGATAGGTCATCGTGACCATCTGGCCTTTATAGGAAGGATCTGTTAAAATTTCCTGATACCCTGTCATCCCCGTATTGAATACAACCTCTCCGACAGCTGTTCCCCCCGCACCAAAACTTTCACCATGAAATATTTTCCCGTCTTCTAAGAGTAGTCTGGCTTTCATGAATTTATCCTATAATCGTACCGGATGGGATGATGCTGTTCTTGGGAACGACAAGAATCCCCTCCCGAATCACAAAATTGGATGTTTCCATATCCTGATTCCGATTTTTATCCAATATCTGCACGCCTTCACCGATGCGCGCATTTTTATCAACAATCGCCCGTTGAATGATGCAATCCTTCCCGATGCCGGTATCGGGTCGACTTAACTGTATATTCTCATTCAGTTCTTCTTCGGTTTCGTAATAATCCCGGCCCATGATTACGGATTGCGTAATTTGAGCTCCTTTACGAATTCTTGAACGAATGCCGATCATTGAGTCCTCAATCCTGCACTCCTCCAAAATCGCCCCCTCATTGATGACGGAACGGCAGACATGGCAGCCTGTGATTTTAGCGCCGGGCAAATAGCGAGGGCGTGTATAGATGGGAAATTGCGCCTGATAAAAATTGAATTTGGGAACTGGAGCTACCAGATCCATCATGGCCCTGTAAAAAGTACCGATGGTTCCGACATCCTCCCAGTATCCATTGAACAGATATCCGAATACGCGTTTTGTACGAATGGCATGGGGAACGATTCCTTTGCCGAAATCTGCATGATCTGTTTCGGTCAGCAGATCCGAAAGCACCTGCTTGTTAAAAAGATAGATCCCCATTGATCCGGTAAATATTTCTTCTTCAGATTCCATTCCCATATTTTTAAGCTGGTGTTTTGACAATCGGAACGGAGCAAGTTCTTCGTCCTTCTGGGGCTTCTCAAAAAAATCCAGAACTTGAGACTTTTCATTGAGCTTTAAAATTCCAAATCCGCCAACTTGTGATCGCTTAAAAGGCAAGACACCGATCGTTACATCCGCGCCTTTGTTGATATGAAATTCAAGAAGCTTCCGATAATTCATCGCATAGAGATGATCCCCGGCCAGAATCATATGGTAATCTATTCCCTTGGAAAGAAAATAACGGAGATTCTTTCTCACCGAATCGGCTGTTCCCTGATACCAGTCTTTATGTTCCATGGTCTGCTGTGCCGCAAGTATCTGTACAAACCCCTCGGAAAACGGAGCAAAAAAATAGGTCTGTGTGATGTGGCGGGTCAGGGAAGTCGAATTAAACTGTGTCAGTACAAAAATCTTTCTTATTCCCGAATTGATGCAATTGCTGATGGAAATATCAATCAAACGGAATTTCCCGGCAATCGGAACTGCCGGTTTTGCTCGATCCCGAGTCAAAGGCCAAAGGCGGCTTCCCGCTCCTCCGGCCATAATAATTCCCAATACATTATCAAGCATATTGAACTGCTCCCAGTTATACTGACTGTTGAATTCAATATATTAAAGTCGTTTCCCTTTTGCAAGAAAAACAGGGACTAAATCGAATTTATTATACTGATCCATAATTGTTCGATAAAAACCATTCTATCATTTATAAGTCTTCAAGTTTTTTATATTTTCCTCAAATGAAATCCCGTTCTTTTTTTTATCTGAATTCAAGTAATAAGTGGCATATCAAAACCGGATACTGATGCTGCTAATCAATAAAAAACCCTCGTCCAAAAATAATTATTGGAAGAGGGTTTGATAAAAATATGCATAATTATCACCACTTCTCAGCTCCCCTCCTTCAGCTTTTCATCCCTTTCGACAGTCTGCAGTTTCTCAACGATTTCAACCAAATCTCCTGTCAGTATTTCCTGCAGCCGATAGAGCGTCAGGTTAATTCGGTGGTCTGTCACCCTTCCCTGCGGGAAATTGTAAGTTCGAATCTTCGCACTTCGATCACCTGACCCGATCATCGATTTCCGGCTTGCAGCTACTTTTGCCTGTTCCTCTTTTTGTTTGATATCGAAAATTCTTGCTCTGAGAACCTTCAAAGCTTTTGCCTTGTTCTTGTGCTGTGATTTCTCATCCTGACAGGTCACCACAATCCCGGTGGGAATATGGGTCATCCGAACTGCCGAATCTGTCGTATTCACACTCTGTCCGCCGGGTCCGGAGGAACGGTATACATCGACCCGAAGATCTTTCGGTTCGATTTGCACATCAACTTCTTCTGCTTCCGGAAGCACGACCACCGACGCGGCAGAAGTATGAATTCGTCCTCCGGTCTCTGTCAAAGGAACGCGCTGCACCCGGTGCACGCCGCTTTCAAATTTCATCTGGCCGTAAGCATGATCTCCATTCACGGCAAAAAATATTTCTTTAAATCCACCCAGCTCCGTGGGATTTGATGCCAGCACTTCGAGGTGCCATTTCTTTTTTTCAATGAATTTGGAATACATCCGGAAGAGATCGCCGGCGAAAAGGGCCGCTTCTTCGCCTCCCGTTCCCGCCCGAATTTCAACAATCGCGTTCTTTTTATCATTCGGGTCTTTGGGGATCAGCATAAGCTTGATTTCCTGCTCCAGTTCGATCCGCTTATTCGTGTTCTCTTCAAGCTCTTCTTTAGCGAGTTCCTTGAGTTCGGCATCGGTGGCATTTTGAATAAGCTCGGTGTCCTCGTCGATTTTCTTTAATATATCCCGGTAAATCTTTACTTTTCCGAATAGTATCTGATGCTGGCGGTGTTCTTTGGCCAGGGCGATCATTTTCTCATTATGAACCGAAGACTCTTCAAGAGCTTTCTCAAGTTCTTTCATTTTCGTTTCGACTTTTTCGATTTTATTTAAAAATATTTCGGTCGTATCCATCTTCAGTCCCAATTTCAGGAAGAAACAATCTCTATCTCGGGATCCACATTCTGATTTAAAGCGCTTTTAAGAGCAACCAGTGCCACATCGAGTTGGTCATCGTCTGGTTCTTTGGTTGTAATTCTCTGTAGCCAGAGCCCGGGAGCCACGAGTATGTGGCCTAATTTCGATCCGAATTTCGTTCCCGACAGCCGGATAATTTCATACGATATTCCGCCGATGACGGGAATAAAAAGAAACCGGATCAAACGATCTTGCCAATCCTCGGGTCTTCCAAGAAACATAAAAACGATAATGGACACAAGCATCACCACCAGCAGAAAACTCGTTCCGCAGCGGGGATGGTGTGTGGAAAATGATTTGACACCCTTCAGTGTCAAAGGCTGGCCCTGTTCATAGGCAAATATCGATTTATGTTCGGCGCCGTGATATTCGAATATCCGCCGGATCTCTTTCCACTGACTGATCAGTCCCAGATAGACCAGGAAAAACAGAAGGCGTATCACACCATCAATAATGTTGAATAAAATTCCACTTTGAACGCCGGTAATCTCGGTTAGGAGCAACGGCAGATAAAAGAAAATCAGAAGACCGAGTCCGAACGCAACTAACATCGTCAATACGATACTCATATTTGATTTAAAATTGGAAGACCGTTTCTTTTTGGATTTTTGTTTTCCTTTTTCGGTTTCGAGTTCCGACATGGCAATATCTGCGGAAAAATTAAGCGCATTGATTCCCAAAACGAGCGATTCGATAAGAATCACTCCTCCGCGAATCAGGGGCCATCCGAAAAATTTCATCCGTTTCGTAAACGAGATATATTTTTTCTTTTTGAGTGTAATCTTTCCATTGGGTTTGCGGACAGCCACAGTGACGAACTCCGGAGAGCGCATCATGACCCCTTCGATAACTGCCTGTCCGCCAACCTGAATTTTTTGTTTTTCATTCATATTTCAATACATCATTCCATAAAAAAACGGAACACGAATCAAAAAATGTCCGCATTCCGTTGAATTTTTAACATGGATCGCTACGATGCCTTTTCTTCTTTCTCTTCTTTTTCAGATTTTTCAACATTTTTTGGTTGTTCTTTTATTTCCGGTTTCTCAACTGTTTCCGGTTTTGCTTTTGTCTCTATTTTTTCCTTTTTTTCTTCCTGCTTGCCTTTCAGTTTGTATTTTTTCATATACTTTTCGACACGGCCAGCAGTATCGATTAATTTCTGTTTCCCGGTAAAAAACGGATGGCAATTCGAACAAATTTCCACATGAATGTCCCCTGTTGTGGAACGGGTTTCGAACGTATTCCCGCAGGCACATATGGCCTTGCACATTTTATATTCCGGATGAATCCCTTTTTTCAACGATGTACTCCTTTAATATTGCTCTTTAATTTGACATAAAAGGTAACAAATTAAACCGCATAAATCAAGCAAAATTTATTTATGCATTCATTGAATTGATCACACTTGGTTCGGCAGGATGTATAACGCGCACGCTATTTCCCTTATCCTTTATTTACACATACAAACAATAACTAGAAATAATAAACCATATCCCGGACAGGCATGAAGTCTTTCATTTTCCAGATGTATATTTTTTTCTTTTCGATAAGATACGATTTGTCCGGTGGATACGAAAACTTTTTCACTATCAAAGAATCAGGCACGACGAGTCTAAATTCAGCGCGGTCAATTGGCTGGCCCCAGCCTTGCGTGGTTTTTAATATGTATACTGCGCTGTCTCCCTTTAATTCCTGTCTGTATCCAACTTGAAACAAGACCGTATCAAAAGAAGCTATTGACAAATCAAATGAAATTCCATATTTGCTTTCCCGTTTAAATTCGGTTTCCCGTCCTGCAGAAAGATTGTAAAGTCGGATCGAGTCAATTTTCTCGCCCGAATAATTTGGAAACGGATAGAAAATATTACTGTGGACCGGTTTGCTCGAGTGATTCAAAAACCAGTAGTAACCTTCAACATTTAGAAAAAAACCATCAAGGCGGAAGGTAACATCTTCTCTGAAGAAATCGGCTCTCTGGCCAAAGGTAGGCAAACAGACAAAAAACAAAAGACAGACAATTTTTCTCATATCACTTTAACAAAATCATCGAGCCGGTTTTCATCCGCTGTTGTTCTATGGTGAGCTGGTAGTAAAATATTCCCGACGGCATTACATTGCCGTTCCTGTCTTTCCCATCCCAACGGACCGAGGCACCATTTTTAAATGGAATAGTTATGATCAACTCCCCTCTCATATTATAAATGCTGATGTCCCCTGCTTTCCTCTTCATCCCATCCGGCAATTGAACAAAGAAATTTGTCGAAGTGTTGAATGGATTCGGATAGTTTATCAATGTAAGCGTATTGTTCCGGGGAGAATGATTATTCTCCACGGCCGTCCCTACATAATCATTGTTTTTTAGATGAATATCCTGAACCACGACCGTATCGGGCTGAATGTCATGCAGTTCAAATGGTTCTATATTCACACTACCATTCCAACCTTCAAAATTATATTCTTTAACGGTAAGATGGCCGACTTGCTCTGTTGGAAACCGACGAAATATCTGGGTTAGATACGTGCCATCCGAATTCAGAGTAATTGGTGTATGCAACACGAAATAGTAGTATGTTTGTAAAAGCCTCGTTACCGGCTGATCATTCATATCGTAAATATACCCTTCCAATGTGCCACTGAATTCCTGAATATTATTGACAGTTCCGAGTGAAGACGTTTTCGTGAGACAAATTACAGTTATGCTATTTTCATGAACTTTCCAGGTACTTCTCATGATTGAATATCCGGACACTGGCTGGCCTACACTGGCCCCGGGTAAATTGCCAAAAATCAATCCGTCTGTTCTAACCTGATTTCCATATAAACTTGAATAGGTATAAAACTCAATTGTATCTCCATCCCGGTTTATTGTGAGTGGAACCGAAAGGCTGTCTGAAGTGATCACACTTAAAGAGAATTCATTGATATAAGTCATTTTAAGTTTTGCTTCACGATTTGATACTTTCAAAATAACACTGTCCGGAAGAACAAGACTGTCCAAATAGTAACCTTCATAACTAAAAGGGGACGAAATTTCCATTGTCCAATCATTATTGTCATCAAAAACAAGTTCTGAAAATACGGTAATTGGAGTATTATCAATCGGGTTTGACCAGAGGAATGATTGAAACACAAATAATATAAGAAATATCAGAATGCTTGTTTTCAGGATTCACCCCCTATTACAATTGACTTCAAACAATCTGATTTTTGCGGTAGAGTTCAATTCGAAAGAAAAACTGATAATTGTTTTGGAGCTGTATTCCTAAACAAAAATATAATCAAGTACTCATCGCATTAAGAAACTCTTTGTTGTTCTTTGTGCCGCGCATTTTTTCAATGAGGAATTCCATGGCTTCGGTCATGGTCAGTTCGTTGAGCACCTTGCGGAGAATCCACAGCCGGTTGAGATCCTTGGCATCGATGAGCAGTTCCTCTTTTCTTGTTCCGGATTTGTTAATATCGATGGACGGGAAAATGCGCCGGTCGGTCAGCTGTCGGTTCAGCTGGATTTCCATATTCCCTGTTCCCTTAAACTCTTCAAAAATAACTTCATCCATCCGGCTTCCCGTGTCGATAAGAGCAGTCGCAATGATAGTCAGACTGCCGCCTTCCTCGACATTTCTTGCCGCGCCGAAAAAGCGCTTGGGACGGTGCAAAGCGTTTGAATCGACACCGCCCGATAGGATTTTCCCCGAGTGTGGAATGACCACGTTGTGCGCCCGTGCCAGCCGTGTGATCGAGTCAAGCAGGATGACCACATCGTGTCCGTATTCGACGAGCCGTTTGGCCTTTTCCAGAACCATGTCCGCAACCTGCACGTGCCGTTCGGCCGGTTCATCAAATGTGGAGCTGACGACTTCCGCTTTGACGGAACGGATCATGTCCGTCACTTCTTCCGGGCGTTCATCGATGAGAAGCACAATCAGTGTAATTTCGGGATGATTTTTCGTAATGGAATTGGCAATCTTCTGAAGAATGATGGTTTTCCCGGTCCGGGGCTGTGCCACGATCAATCCGCGCTGGCCCTTCCCGATCGGCGTGAGCATATCCATGATGCGGGTTGTAAAATCCTTGGCTTCGGATTCCAGTTCGATTCGTTCTTTCGGATAGAGGGGAGTGAGATTGTCAAATAAAATTTTGCTTTTGGCTTCTTCGGGATTTTCGAAGTTGATTGCTTCGACTTTGATCAGAGCGAAAAACCGTTCGTTGTCTTTGGGAGGCCGGATTTGTCCGGAGACAATATCCCCGGTCCTGAGACTGAACCGTTTGATCTGAGAAGGCGAGACATAGATATCATCCGGTCCGGGAAGGTAATTCGTATCGGAGGATCTGAGA
Source organism: uncultured bacterium (assembly GCA_964617625.1). Lineage (GTDB taxonomy): Bacteria > Zhuqueibacterota > QNDG01 > QNDG01 > DSAB01 > CAZTZL01. Next base: position 17,150 of record CAZTZL010000014.1, on the reverse strand, counting down.
AAACCGTAACCGTCCGGGAGGATTTCAAGAACTCCGTCGGAAAAAATATTCCCGTCCTTCTGTGTCTGCGCCTCAAGGATGCGAAAAATCAATTCCTGCTTTCGCAAACCCGAATATCCGGGAACATTCATGTCCTGAGCCATCTGGGTCAGTTCAGATATTTTTAGCTTTTTTAATTCACCGATTTCCATAAAAACTTCCTCCGAAAAAATTGTAATTGATCAAAATCATCTTAATCAACCCGAAAAATCAAACAGCAACCATTAACTCAAGCACGAATTGATAGGATATGATAATTGTTAAATAAGAAAAAATGAGTTCGGTTTGGAAAACCTTTATTTGTGTAGAAAATAATCTAGATTGGATTGTCCGTGTGTTCTCTCGATCTTCCCAAGTTTACGATATAGCGGCCTCTTTAATTATTCACCTTTATACAAACATTAATTTAAATAAAATTTTATCACAGATCAAGTCTTTTATCAATTTTGTCAAAAATCTTTAAAACAGCGCCATCTGCGATTCTTCACTGCCTTTTCCCCTTCCAAAGATCTTTACCTCGCCGTATAGACCGTCATATCCGGGTCGAATATACACATTCCCTTCCCGCACCCTGAGTATTCCTTCCAGAATTTTTTCGGGAACAAACATGGCCAGTTCTTCGCTTGATAAATCCAAAAGGATACGGAATTCGCTTTTCCCTATTTCGATAAGCTGTTCGTACTCTCGATAAACAGTTGCTGTTTCCGCCCCAATCCCGAGGGCCTCGGCAATAATCTCCTGAAGCGGGACCATCCTGATGAATGGAATCGGTTGATCGGGAGAAAAACCTTCAGCACGGTCCGCCAGCGCATCGACACGATTCATAACACCCACCGTGACCGGCTTGCCGCAGACCGGACAAACTCCCTGATGGTTTTTTGTTTCCTTCGGAGAAAACAGCACGTCGCAGTTCCGATGACCATCGTAGTGATATTTCCCTTCTTCGGGGAAAAATTCAATGGTTTTTAAAAACCGGCTCCGGTCTTTCGTGCGGAGGATTTCCGTAATAACCTGATAATCCATTTCACAATCGAAAATGTTGGCTTCCCTGCCAAGTTTGGAAGGGGAATGGGCATCGGAGTTGGAGATTAATGTGACATCATCCAGCCCGGAAAGGCGCCAGTTCATGGCAGGATCAGACGAGAGGCCGGTCTCCACGGCCCGGATATGGGGCGTCCATTCACCAAAGGCTTCCTCAATGGAACCGTACCCCGACTGGCTGCCAAGCAGAGAGTACCATGGCGTCCAGATATGGGCCGGTATCAGCATGCACGTATCAGAGATATCCAGAACCATTTGAACAAGTTGTTTGACCGAAATTTTCAGGATAGGACGCCCGTCCGACGCGATTTTGCCCCAGCCTGAAAAGGAAGCGGCGATTTTCTCGGCCACTTGAAACGAGGGTACAAAAATCAGCATATGTACCCGCCGTGTTTTCCCTCTGTCCGAATAGATGTTGTTTACCTCGGTCGTCAGCATAAAATGAACCGAAGCCGGCTGATCTACTAAACGGAACAAACCGGTTCCGGTGGGTTCCAGCTTCTCACGAAGTTCGGCGAAATAGGCGGGATGTGTGAAATCTCCGGTTCCAAGAAGATCGATCCCTTTGATTCGGGCCCATCTGTCGAGTACATCCACATCCATTTCTTTACTCGTTGCCCGACTGTATTTGGAATGAATATGAAGATCAGCGATAATCCGCGGCATGGCTTTCTCCGTTTGACAGGGAATGTTTAATAACCGTACAAACCCCGCTGGCTCGTACTCTTTTCGTATTTGAGATCTTTCAACATGGGAGACTTGATATTAATGCGGAAGAAAAACCGTTTATACGAACCCGTGGGCGTCCAGGTAAAACGTGCTTCCCAGCAATGAAGGTCGCGGTAAAAAACGAAATCCTGACTGACAAATTCCTTTTCGACCAGATCGAACCGCGCCCGGTAGGTGATCTTCCAGTTTTTCGTGAGATTAAAACCGAGGTTGATATTGCTCCAGAATGTTTTTGAAACATACAGAGGATTACGGCGGTTTTCTGTATAATTCAAATTGAGGCTCAAATCCCAGGGAATGTCCAATCCCGAGACCTCGTCATCAATGTCGAACCGGTCGCCCGGCACATCTCCCAGATTTTCAGTTCCAATCAGTGCGGCCCCGAAATCTTCAGGGGATTCAGGCGTTTTATCCTTTCCGGTTTTTGTTGCTCTTTTGAGATGAATCTGGGCACTTCCATCCAAATAGGTGAGGCGTCCCCATCGGTGACTGAACCAGTCTTTCCAGTCACTCCAGTCGATGTCATCCACGTAAAACCGGTCCACTTTATTTCCGTTCTTATCGGTCTGATAAAACGAATACGTCGTATTCAAAGTGAGACTGAGACTTTTTCCGGGACTGCCCTGCAGCCTGGATGAAAGATCACCTAACTTAAATTGTGCAGCCTTCCAGTTATAGGAAGTCGAAAGATCCCAGTTAAAGAGATCGAACTTCTTGATATTATCCTCTTCACCCGTTTTCATTTGAAAGAGGTTCCTTAAAGAAGCACTCAATGACTGGCTTTCCCCCCTGGGCGTGGATCGAAACAGAAGATCAGAAAAATGGTCTTTCATCGTAACAACGCCCAGTGTATCTTCAACGGCCTGATAGTATCCATATTTTTCTTTTGAGAAATCAGGCTGATAGGATAAACTGATGCTGGGTGTCATGACATGACGAAACTGGGTATTTTTCAAAAAAGGAAACCGGAACAGACCGTACAGCTTTGTATTCATCGACAAGGAACTGCTGAATGTGCGAAGCACGAAGAATCCCTTCTTTTCCCGTTCATTGATTGAATTGGTTGCAGGATCGAGAGAATATTCCATTTGACGGTCGTACCACGTTTCACGATAGCTGATCCTCGGACTGAATGTCAACCATCCAAATAACTTTGGAGAACTGTAAAGACTCAGCAAATTGTCCCATGCTGTCCTTCTCTTTTCAACCACATCATTGCTGGAGTAGCTGCTTTTTTGCCTCGATTGGAGTGCCTGAATAGTGAATGAATAGGGCATGGTGATGGCATCATACCAGTGGCTTTCTGAGGATTTTTTCCCGGTGCTGCCGGGTTTCGGCAGAAGATTGCTCCATTGGTTGGAAATGGTAATCTGAGGCAGCACTTCCGAAACATCGTCCGTTTCAAGATTGCGTGTCTGATTCAAATAAACATCAATTTTCCCGGATCTACCGAGTTTTTTATTCAATTTGGCATTGGACCGTATTTCCCGCTTCAGCCGGTATTCCCTGCTCGTGCTTAAATCGTTATAAAAATTGCCGGAACTGACAAACTTTCCGTTGACAGAAAAAGTGGTTGTTGGCGATATCTGCTGAAAATGGTTTACGACCAGATCCCATCGTCTTTCTTTCACACCGGAAATATCGAAGTTTTTCCGAGTCCAGGAACCGGAGATACTTCCACTGAGTTTGTACCGGACCGCATATCTCAGATTGCCCCTGAAAAGAGTACCGCTCTTTTCGAAATAATCGAACGAACCCTTGAAATCAAAGTAATCACTCGGCGCCCAGTAATAGCCGATTCCTTTTAAATACCGGTTGGAATACGCAACATTATTAAGAGTATAGGTGCCCGAACCGTATCGGGGAATCAGAATACCCGAATGCCGGCCTTTTTGAATGGGAAAGTATCCGAAAGGAAGCGCGGCTACCGGCACATGCCCGATGAACATGACAATCGGTTTCATTACTACCTTGTCATTGATTATAATTTTCATTTTCTTGGACCAGAAGTGAAAATGAGGATTTTCTTTTTTATCACAGGTCGTATATTCGGCTTCGCCGACATTCATTGTTTTCGCTTTGACCATCTTAAGCACGTTTCCGTAATAAAAACCGTCTTCGTAGGCGGTTCTTCCCCGGACCACGCGGCCCTTGCGCGTTTCAAAATTATAGACCATGACTTCGCCGGTCATCACGTCCCCGGATTCCGAAAATTCGGGAATATTCGTAAGTTGTTCTACCTGAATAGAATCACCGTCCTCATTTTTGATCCACACCGTATCCATGATCCCTTCGGCAAGCAGAAGCCGCTGATCCCAATCCACGGTAATGCGATGTGCGGTCAATACCATTTTTTGATAGGCAACTTTGGATTTCCCCGTCAGAATGGTTTTCTTTTCACTGATAAAATTCTCGATGGTCCGGGCTTCGTAATGAATCGGGCCTTCTAATTCCTGTTTCGTTTTTTTCTGTTTTGATATTTCAGTTTTAGTCCGAATTGTATCGGCAACAGCAGTTGTGTCAGTCTGACCGAACAAATATTGAAATGAAACAAGAATGAAAAAACCGGCGAGACACAGAATATGTTTTTGAAATGGATTCAATGATTCTTTAAATTCCAAATGAAGAAAATTTATATGGATTACAAACCAAGCTCAACGCTCATGGATTGTCAGTTTCTAATTTAACGTTTCTGATTTCCGATCTTCGGTTTCCGTTCTCCAGTCTCTGATTATAGTTTTCCTGACTCAAACGCCGCGAGCCACGCAGCGCCGACCAATCCTGCACTGTTACCCAACTTCGCCGGAACCAGATCCGCAGCCTCGGCAAGAACTCGCAGACTGTTTGCCTTCATAGTCTCGAGTGCAGGTTTAAGAATCCGGTCTCCGGCTTTGGCCACGCCCCCTCCGACAACGACCCGTTGAATATTAAGCAGATTAACCGCGTTGGCCAAACCATATCCGAGATAAATTCCGGTCTGTTTGAGAACGTGGAGCGCGAGTTTGTCTCCCTGATCAGCTGCATGACTTACATCCACCGGCATTATTTTATCCGGATCCATTTTAGACAGAATGGAATCGGGATTCGCTTGAAGACCTTCCTGCACCTGTCGCAAAATACCTTTGGTGCCCACATACGCTTCCACGCATCCCTTACACCCGCAGCTGCACATCCAGCCGTTATAGTCGATCAGCGTATGTCCGAATTCTCCGCCAGCGTCAACTGCGCCTCGATAGGGCCTTCCGTCCAAAACCAGGCCGCCTCCTACACCCGTTCCCAAGGTGACAAGCAGCATGTACTTTGTTCCCTGTCCGGCACCATAAGCATACTCGCCCCAGGCGGCCACATTGGCGTCATTATCCACCACAACCGGAACGTCCAGTTCACCGGAAAGCATCTCACCAAATGGTTGATTCTTCCATTTCTGCATGTTGGGCGCTTCATAGAGAATCCCCTTTTCCACATTGACCGAACCGGCTGTACCAATGCCCGTTCCTTCAAGTTCGCAATCGCCCTGCTGACCGACAAGTTCCCGAATCGTCTGCGCAGTGCGCTTGAGCATCTCTGCTGCCGGTCTTTCCGCCTGAGTCGGGATTTGAGTTTGATTGAGAATCTTCCCCTCTTTTGTAACCAGTCCGATTTTAACGAATGTACCGCCGACATCCACGCCGGCGAAAACTGTCTGCTTCATTGAGAACCTCATTCATTTCTGGATGATTTGGTTTGTATTTGTTTTTCCGGATTGCGGCGCTTGGCCCACCACGTTTCCAACCGCTTTTTAATGTTCTTTTCTTCCCCGATTTCTTTGGGGCGATAATAGATACGATCCTTGAGACGGGGAGGCAAATGCTCCTGCGCCACAAATCCGTTTTCGGAATTGTGGGCATATTGGTATTGTTTCCCGTAATCCATTTCTTTCATGAGCTTTGTGACAGCATTGCGAAGGTGCAGTGGAACCGGCTCGGGCGGCGAGCTTCGGACTTCTTCGCCTGCTTCGGAAATGGCCACGTAAGCCGCATTGCTCTTGGGCGCGGAAGCGAGATAGGTCGTCGCCTGGGAAAGGATGATCCGGGCCTCCGGCATGCCCACGGCATGCACAGCCTGAAACGCCGCGTTGGCAATGACCAGTCCGTGCGGGTCTCCGTTGCCGATATCTTCGGAAGCAAGAATGATCAGGCGGCGTGCGATAAAGAGCGGATCCTCACCGGATTCGAGCATCCGGGCCAGCCAGTAAACCGCTGCATCGGGATCTGACCCGCGCACAGATTTGATGAATGCTGAAATCGTATCATAATGAAAATCCCCTTTCTTGTCGTAAAACAGAGTCCGTTTCTGCATTGCTTCCTGAACGATTTCGATGGTGACGCCTCTTTTCCCGTTTTTCTCCGGAGCCAGCCGGCTGCACAGCTCGAGTGTATTAAGCGCGATCCTGCCATCTCCGTTCGAAAGTTGAATGAGATATTTTTTAACATCCTCCGGCATTTCCATATGGGATTCCTTGAGTTGCCGGTCTTCGGCCAGTGCGCGATCAATGATCGTTTCAATCTCCTTTTCGGTCAGGCTTTCCAACCTCAGAACACGGCACCGTGAAAGCAGCGGCGAGATCACTTCGAATGAAGGATTCTCCGTGGTGGCGCCGATAAGAACAAGTGTGCCGTCCTCGACCGAATGGAGCAGCGCATCCTGCTGCGCTTTATTGAACCGGTGAATTTCATCGATAAAGAGGATGGATTTTTTGCCGAGACCTTTTTGATTGACCACGGCCTGGTCGATGATTTTCCGAACATCTTTTACGCCGGCCGTAACCGCGCTGATTGAATAAAACGCGGCATGGGTCTCACCGGCAATGATCCGGGCCAGTGTTGTCTTGCCGGTTCCGGGCGGCCCCCAGAAAATCATGGAAACCGGATTGTCCTCTTCGATGATTTTTGTCAGGATTTTTTCGGGTCCGACAAGATGATCCTGTCCGACAAAATGTTTCAGTCTTTGGGGACGCATCCTGTCGGCCAGAGGAGGATTTTTTGATGCAGAAGGGGATTGTTTTTCAGCGAATAAATCCATAAATTAAATGTAACTGTAATTGATCTTAATGTCAAGACGTAAAGGTTCTCCTTAACAAGTGAACTTTTTCAGTTCAAAATCCGTATGTAAAAGCATATATTATCACAAACGGATACAGCTTTGAAGATTGTTCAAATCAAATCCCTTGTCAAACAATACCAGAAAGGCAAAATCGAGATTCCGGCCCTTCGCGGCATTTGTTTGGACGTCGATCGAGGGGCTTTTGTTTCTATTGTCGGCCCCTCAGGATCGGGCAAATCCACATTGCTCAACCTCATCGGGGGTCTGGATCAAACCACATCCGGACAAATATTCATCGGAGACAAAGACCTCACCCGGATGAGCCGGGCCGAACTCGTCCACCACCGCCGGAATACTGTGGGAATGATTTTTCAATCCTTCAATTTGATTCCGTCCCGGACCGCCCTGGAAAATGTGATACTGGCCCTCGCTTTTGCCGATACACCAAGAAAACAGAGAAAAAAAATCGCTTCGGAACTTCTCGATCGGGTAGGCCTGTCCCGGCGTCTGGATCACAAACCCGGCGAACTTTCCGGAGGAGAAGCCCAGCGGGTCTCCATTGCACGCGCTCTCGCCAATCGACCAGTAATGCTTCTGGCCGACGAACCTACCGGAAATCTGGACAGTCAAACATCCAAGGAAATCGTTTCACTTTTAAAAACGCTGAACAAAGAGAAAAAAGTAACCGTATTGATGGTAACACACGAAGAAGAACTGGCAAATCAGGTTTCGCATCGAATAATCCATCTGCTCGACGGCAAAGTAGACAGGGAAGAGTCACTGGAGAACTTTCCATGAAAATCGGTGATTTGACACAGATGGCCTTTTCCAACCTCTGGCGGACCCGGCTCCGGACCTCGCTCACAGCTCTCGGTGTCATCATCGGCATAGGCGCGCTAATCTCGATGGTCTCGTTCGGAACGGGATTGCAGAAAAATGTGACCTCCGTTTTCAAAGAGAATGATCTCTTTACCAGTCTCTATGTGTCGCCTCAAAAAATCGATACGGAACAGATATTGGACGGAAATCTCGAAAAAACCGCGGGCTATTTTGTAAAAGGCCCTCCCTCTCTTAACGACTCCGCTCTGATAAAAATTCAGGCGATTCCTGGTGTGGAAATCGCTTTCCCCGAAATCCGCTTTCCGGCAAAAATCCGGATTGGAAATAAAGCAGCCAAAATCACACTGCAGGGACTGCCGGCTTCTATGAAACAATATCGTCCATTCTCAAATCTCGCATACGGGACTTTCTTCAGCGGTAACGCGGAAAATGAAATCGTCCTGACACAGAAAGCGCTGCAAAAACTTGATCTTCGTCTGAGAGATGCAGAGGATTTTAAAACCATCTCTCTTGAAGATTCGATAAAGGGTATCCGGTCGATCGATTCGGATTCACTGCTCAACTGTGAGATCGAAATCGCCACTTCGGTTATCGATCTGAAAAAAATATCCGGCAATCCATTCCAATATATGACCCGTCTTTCCAATCCTCCGATTCGTGAATCCAAAGAAAAAATGACCATCGTTGGAATTAATGCCAAAACCAATCCTTACGATACAGGAAGATTCTCCGGGGACGTTCTCGTTCCGCTTGAAACGGCCCGGCAGATCCCCCATCTAAGTTTCTCCAGCGTCTGGGAGATTTTGGGAACGAAAAATGATCCCGACAGCTACAACGCTCTTTATGTCCGGGCCAAAAAGATCAAGGACGTGGAACCCATTCGGGAAACCATCGAAGCGATGGGATTCGGCGTCGTTTCAATTACAGACCAGTTAAAAGAAATCAGAAGAGGATTCCTGATTCTCGATACAGCGCTCGGAGCCATCGGTACCATCGCGCTCATCGTAGCAGCACTGGGCATCATCAATACGATGATCATGTCCATCCTGGAAAGAACCCGGGAAATCGGCATCATGAAGGCCATCGGCGGCAGTGAAACCGAAATAAAGGGAATCTTCCTGATCGAATCGGGATGCATTGGAATCGCTGGAGGATTATTCGGCCTCCTTCTCGGATGGATCGTGACACGCATCGCCAATCTCGTCGCCAATTTTTATCTGTCCAAAGAAGGGGCACCTTTTATCGACTTTTTTTACATTCCTTTATGGCTCATCCTCGGCGCGCTTGCATTTTCCATTCTTGTGAGCCTGATCGCCGGTCTCTATCCAGCCTCAAGAGCGGCCCGGATCGATCCTGTCAGAGCACTTCGACACGATTGAATAAACCGAAAAAAAGGACAACTTTCAAAATCGAAAAAAACACTTGACTTTAACAATCGTTGTTCTGTACATTTTCGTATGTTCATTCATCATATTTTTTATCTCGGATGAAATTATCAGCAGTGTTAAACCGTTAATGATAAGGAGGTCAAAATGCAGAAAAAGTCTCTTTTTCTCTTGACAATTCTCTTATGCATGATTTTTACAAGCTCGCTGGTTTTTGCACAAATCGAAGAAAATCTCGAACGATATACCGAAGGAAATGCCGTGGGATATATCAAGCCTCTTGTGAATGGAATAGGTGCCAATATGAATCGCGGCTGGTATCATTCTGCTAAAATACCCAAGAACGGGATCCGGCTTCGCATCGGTCTGGTGGCTATGATTGCTCCGTTCATGGACAAGGACAAGACTTTTGAAGCCGAAACCGAAGGCACATTTACCCCTCAACAGACAGCAGAGGCATCCACTGTGGTCGGCAGTGAAAAATCCGTTTCTGTGAACGGAACAGGAGGAACGACCTATATATTCTCGGGCGGATTGGATATGAACGCCATTCCATTTGCCGCTCCGCAGATTACTGTCGGTGCCATTATGGGAACAGAGGCGACGCTTCGGCTCTTCAACAGCAGCTGGCTGAACATGGGCGGCGATTCCGAGATGGGTGATATTTCACTCTTCGGCATCGGCGTTAGACACAACATCAATCAATATATACCGTTATGCCCTGTGGATATTGCTGCCGGCGTTTTCTATCAGAAAATCAGCGTCGGCGGGGATTTACTAAAATTTACAACACTTCACATGGGCGTACAGGCGAGTAAAGGGCTCGGCCCGATTCTTCTCTACGGCGGAATTGGTTTGGACAACAGCAACGCCAAACTCGAATACGAATACAATGGTGAATTTGGGAAATACGGAGTCTCAATGGATGTCGACGGGGACAACGGCGTTTTAATGACTGTGGGATTGGGTTTCAATTTTCTGATTCTGCACTTGAATGCCGATGCGTCATTCGGCATAAGAACAGTCTATTCCGCCGGTTTGAACTTTGGTATATAAAATCCTTAGGAGGAAGTTATGAATAAAAATATTATAAAAATTGTGATCTTCGGTATACTGTGCCTTCTTTTAATGGGTTTTAAGTGTGAAACACGGTACGTCGAAGTCCCTGTGTTGGGTACTGCAGACCAAACGATTCAAATCGATGAAGCTGGCACCGCTTTCTCTGAAACAGGAATGGTCGATGCGACAGAAGTGGTAAACGACATTATAGAAAGCAGCGCATATGAAGAAGTACTCGGCATTCATCTGCAGGGCGTCACTTATACAATTATCGATAACGAAAGCAATCCGGGAACAACTATCACAGGAACCGTACAGGTCAGTGCGACGGGGGCGCCAGGAACGGAACAGGATCTGATGACACTCAGTGGAGTAAACCTGGCATCTGTTGAAGGAACAGAGCAGTCACCTTCGCTGGACAGTGATGGCGTTTTGCAGATCGATCAATCCATTTCTCCGTTTTTCCATGGCGACAACAGAATCTATTTTCACGTAACAGGGAATGCGTCATCATCTCCCATTAAATTTAAAATCAAGATCAAGGTGGCTGTCGTCGTACTCGGGAAGGTCGAAGTCGATGTGCCGATGATGTAGAATAGCTGCATACATAGAAAAAGGATTTTTCGAGTTCTTTGTATATAAAAACCGCAACGTTTTAATTTCGTCCCGGCTAAAGTAACCTGTATCCAATAAAGAAGACAGCAGCTTTAGCCAGCACATCATAAAAAGAGTTTAAAAGCCGGGCCAATGAAGTATAATGGTTCCGGCTTTTTATTTTCTCGACTCAGGAAACAATCCAGAACCAGCTTAAAGAAGTGCCTGAAGGAAAATAGTTTACAGTACATTATTCTTCTCATCAATACATTTGATAACAACCCACCAAATGTATGTTGACATTGGATAATTTTTTCATTATCATCAAACGACATTTCAAAGTTTGAATATATTAAATGAAAAAAATGGAATCTATCAAAAATCTTGGTTTCGGCAAATGGTATCAGGATCATGTCGATTCCGATAAAACAGCCGATTATCAAATCGCCAGAGTGACTGCTGTCAACAAAAACAGTTACGTCATTCACAATGGTACAGGCGAATTATTTGCGGAGATCGCCGGGAAGCTGATGTTCAATGCGGATTCTCCGCTGGACTACCCCACCGTAGGCGACTGGGTCTATTTGCAGATTTTCAACGAAGACTCCCTCGCGGTGATTCATGAGATCTTTCCGAGAAAATCACTGTTAAAAAGAAAAACTGCCGGGAAGAAGATTGATTTCCAGCTCATCGCCGCCAACATCGACACAGCCATGATCATGCAGTCGCTCGATGCCAATTACAATCTCAGACGGCTGGAACGCTATCTTGTCATGGTCCACGAAGGACGTATTCATCCGGTAGTCCTGTTGAGTAAAAGTGATTTGTCCACAGTGGATGAAATCGAAATTAAGAAAGCAGCTATTCAGAAAATCATGCCGGACATCCGGATCATCGTTTTCAGCAATCAGGATCATTCGGGATTGAACGATGTCAAAAAATTACTGGCTCCGGGAAAAACGTACTGTCTGCTCGGTTCTTCCGGCGTGGGGAAAACCACGCTGCTGAACAACCTCGTGGGCGAGGCCTTGTTCGAAACACAGCCCGTCCGGAAAAAGGACAGCAGGGGAAGGCATGTCACGGCCCGGCGCCAGATGATCATTCTGAAAAACGGGGCCATGATCATCGACACGCCCGGCATGCGGGAACTGGGAAACATGGCCGTGGAAGCGGGACTTGAAGACACATTCAGCGAAATTGCGGAGCTGGCCGATTCGTGCCGGTATCGCGACTGCACCCATCTTCAGGAAGAAGGCTGCGCTGTACTGGCCGCGATCGAAGCGGGCGCACTTCCCGAAGCACGGTATCAAAATTACATTAAAATGAAAAAAGAATCGGCCTACCTGAACATGTCCTACCTCGAAAAAAGGAAAAAAGACAAGGCATTCGGCAAATACGTCAAATCCGTGATGAAGGATAAAAACAGGGAAAATCAAAAATGATATCCGGCAGAATCAGTTGGAAACTGGCATTATCACTGGTGTTATTGAATGGTCTGTTGGTTTCCGAAATAGCAGACAAAACCATCCAATTGTCCGATGAACTGAGGATTGAAAAAATCGATGACGATGTTTATGTCGTGATTCACAGCTTTCCGTGGCCAGCCAACTCCATACTCGTCCGATGCGCAGGAGATGTACTGGTCTGGGTTGATACGCCCTATACGGACGAGGCCGCCGGACAGGTAATCAATTGGATTAAAAGCAAATTCGGAAAGATCCGGATTGTGGAAATCAACACGGGATATCACAATGATAATTTGGGAGGCAACGGCTGTCTCATTCAAAACAGAATCGAAATTTACGGCTCTGATTTGACGGCACGGCTTCTAAAAGAAAGAGCCGAAAAAACACGGACAAAGTTATTAACATGGCTGAATGAACCCGGAATGAAGAAATACCGCGACGCACACGCGGCAGCCGTTTATTTGGAACCGAATCGGCTTTTCGAAATCGACAAAGGATTGAACTTGGATTTTGGCGGGGACAGCGTTGAGGTCTACTATCCCGGACCAAGTCATTCTCCGGACAACCTCGTTGTCTATTTCCCGCAAAAAAAACTTCTTTTCGGCGGGTGCATGGTTAAATCCATCCAGTCAAGCAATCTGGGTTTTACCGGAGATGCCGACATGGAACAGTGGCCGGTTTCTTTGAAAAAAGTGCTGGCTAAATTTGGCAATGCCCGAATCGTGGTGCCGGGACACGGCCCGGCAGGCGGCACCGAACTGATTGAACATACATTGAGATTGTCGGAAGACAATAAACAATAATCTCACAGAAAGAGGCAATGCATGCAAAACCTGGGCGTCTGCGGAGACGATTGCGGCGTTTGCCCGCGGTTCATTGCGACTCAGAGCGGTAATGCCGAACACCTTGAAAAAGTAGCCGTCTTGTGGCATCAGATCGGATTACGGGACAGCGTGGTCTCTGCGGAAGAGATCGCCTGCCGCGGATGCCGATCCTTAAATAAATGTGCATTTGAGGATTTGAAGAAATGCGCAGGATCAAGAAAAATTCGAAATTGCGGCGAATGTGCAGACTATCCCTGTGATAAAATTGTAAAGGTCTTCGAACAAATGAAAGCATTCGCCGAAAAATGCAGAGCGAGATGTTCGGATGAGGAGTATCGGCAATTTCAAAAAGCATTCTTTTCGAAAAAAAATAATCTGGACCTGATCCATCAAAAGCAGTATAGCCAAAATTGACGTTCTCTGTATAGGAATCTCATCCTACGACCTGGTGTTGGCCGTCCCTCACCATCCGTTACCGGATGAAAAATGTGTCGCGGAGAGTTTAACTTCCTGCGGAGGCGGGCCCGCAGCCAATGCGGCGGTCAGCGTCGCCCGCTTAGGAGGTAGAGCGGCATTCGCCGGTTATCTTGGAAATAATTTCTTCGGCAATCAACATTTTAATGAATTGCAATCAGCAGAGGTGATCACCGATCTGATCGTTCGCGGCAACCATCCGACGCCGCTTTCCATTGTGCTAGTCAAATCGAACGGTGACCGGACGGTGATCAACTATAGACCCAGCAACCAATACCTGAAAAAAGGAGAGATCGATTTCTCGCATGTTCATCCCAAAGTGATCCTCTTTGACGGCCATGAACCGGATCTGTCGATTCCTCTCGCGAAACAAGCCCGAATTCAAAAAATTCCAACGATACTCGATGCCGGTTCGGTACATCACGGCACAAAAAAATTAATCGATATTGTGGATTACACAATCTGCTCCGAAAAGTTCGCTGCGGATTTCACCAACAACACAAACATGGAAAAAGCGCTCGACACACTTCACCGCCATTGTCAAAATGTGGTTATCACTTTGGGAGGGAAAGGGCTTCTCTGGAAACGGGAAAAGGACTGCGGACATTTCCCCGCCATGAAAATCAAAGCAGTAGATACAACCGGCGCGGGGGATACATTTCACGGCGCTTTTTCGTATTGTGTCGCAATTGGAAAATCCTGGGAAGAAACACTTCTATTTTCAAGCGCAGCCGCAGCTCTTTGTTGTACAAAAATGGGCGCTCGCAAAGGCATTCCAGATAAATATGAATTGGAACAACTTCTGAAAAACAGATCCCATGACTGACAGGACAGAAGACGTCTTGCCAGATTCAATTGATTTTATTATATTGACTAACAGAATCATTTTCCCAAAGACTCATTTTTTAATCAATTAAAGGAACCGATAATGGAACACACATTCAAAGAATTAAAGCACAAGACTGCTGCACAATTAAAAGAGATCGCGGCCGGGATCGAGCACGAAGCCGTTCAGGGTTACACACAGCTCAACAAAGAACATCTGATCAAAGCAATCTGCACGGCATTAAACATCGACATGCACGAACATCACGAAGTGGTGGGAGTCAATAAAAAACAGATTAAGTTGAAAATCAAGGACCTGAAAAAAGAACGGGACAAGGCCCTCGAAGCCCACGACCACAAAAAACTCAAATCTGTTCGAACAGAGATGAAAAAGTTGAGAAACCGGCTTCGCAAGGCAACGGTATAATCCCTTTGTGTAATCTTGGTATCAGACATAATCAAAAAGCCATAAAAAATGATTGAAGTTTCAATATATAAAAGGGGGAGTGACATGGCTGACTGTCAAATAAAAACCGGGAAAATAACAATCCTATTGTTATTTTCAGTCTTCTCCATTTTTTTCTCATCCTGCGAAAAGGATAAAACAACCTCGGTTCCAAATCAGAACGAATCCCCGGCCGGAGCATTGATCCAGACAAGCGTGTGTAAGAATGAACTCGCAAAAGCACCCGCAGACACAATCTCATCCGATTATGATTGTATTCTTTATCAATATGACGGAATCAGCACACTCACATTGCAGCATATCAACACAGGATTCAACTGTTGTCCCGATACCATTATGGCCGATATAGACATCGAGGGAAACCAGATTCATATCGTCGAAAAGGAGGGTATGGGATTATGTAACTGCCTCTGTCTTTTCGATCTCACTTACAAAATCACCGATGTGCAATCTGAAACCTACCATATTACTCTGTCACAAATGTATTTAGCCGATCAGGACAGTTCTTTCAACGTTACAATCGATCTTAAACAATCTGCATCGGGACGATATTGCCTTTATCGACAAAATTATCCGTGGGGATTATAACCTGAATCATTCTCAAACTTGAAAATTAATTACTATAATTTGTGATCCTTAAATGAATTACGGCCGTTCTAAAAAAATAAGCGAATTATTCAGGTTATCCCGATTCTTTGGAAAGCGCATGTTAATGAATTATTCGGGATGACAATTCCCGTTTCGTAAAATGATCGGGGAGGACAAATGAAACCTTTATTTAAAATTCTGCCTGTCTGTCTTCTGTTAATCTTTGCAGGGTGTATCGTCACTTCGATTCATCCATTTTACACTGAAGATGTGACCATTTTTGATAAAAATCTTGTGGGGGAATGGATCGGAGAAGATGAAGATGGAAGTCTGATTTTTACTCAGGATGGAGAGAAAAAGTATAAACTGTTTCTAAAGGAAGAAGAAGACACACTGCGATTCGAAGTACATCTGTTCAAATTACAAAATCGGTTATTCCTGGATCTGTATCCGCAATCCCGTGAAAAGGACGACGAAACTTTTTGGGGATTACATTTCCTGGCTTTGCACAGCATCCTTTTTGTCAAACAAATTGAACCCGCACTCCAGCTTGCCCCTTTGGGCCAGCAATGGCTTAAAAATCAAATTAAAAGCGATTCATTATGTATTGCCCACGAAACCATCGGAGACCGGCTCATTTTGACCGCTTCATCGAAAGAGTTGCAGAATTTCATCATCAATCGTATCCAAACCGAGGACGCTTTTGATACAATAGATACTTATCATAGGAAACCGGCTCAATAAAAACAGGGGACCAATCGTAATAGTGACCAATTATATTTAAACTTTAATCCGTCCGGTACGGGGCATTCCAGTAAAACCGGGTCAGGCCCCGGCCGGTTCCAAACCAGATATAATCTCCGTCCAGTAAAATCCATCGCACTTCATTATCCAAAAGACCGTCATCGGTGGTAAACAGCCGCCACCGATCTTCTTCCCGGTTGTATTTCAAGACACCATGATCGGTTCCTGCCCAGACCGCCGCGCTGTCGGCCAAAATCGTATAAATCGGCCCTTCTGTCGGGAAATGCGCTTTCTGAAATCCCTTCCACTGATTTTCCTTCTTACTGAAAACTTCCACGCCGTCCGAAGATCCAATCCAGACTTCGTCCTGCCAGACCGAGATCGCGCGGATCGTATCCGCAATCATGCCCGGATAATCCTGCACGTACTCCCATTCTCCATCCGCACTGGCATAGTGAAAAAGTCCCTGATCCGTACCGGCCCAGACGTCCGGGCCATCCGCTTCCAGGCCATAAATCGGTCTGTGAACCAACCGGTCGTCACGAACCTGCTCGATGACCATGCCCGGCAGAAAAATCCGGTTGATGCCGTATTCGGTCCCGACCCAGAGGATCCTGTCCCCGAGCGCAAGACTGTATACCCGGTCATCCCAAAGGTTCTGGTGTATCCCGTAAACCCGCCATACATTTTCGTTTTTATCGTATCTGGCCAGCCCCTCGTCTGTCCCGAACCAGACACAATCCTCGTCCCCAAGCATGGAATAGACCCGGTCGCTGGGAAGCTGCGTGATCAATTGGGATTCATAATAGACCCATTTTTCATTTTCCATATCCCAGAAGGTAATCCCTCCGGTTTCCTCATCGCGCGGTCCTCCGCCGATCCACATACCGTCCGCGTCCCACGCCATCGCATTAACCCGGGAATCGTACAAACCAAACGGCAAGAGATTCAGATGCAAAATTTTTACATCCGCTTTAGCGGCTCCGAGACCCCT
>CAZTZL010000013.1:0-54527 GCA_964617625.1 uncultured bacterium | reverse complement strand
CAATTTGGTTATTTGGATTTTAAGTTGACAATGATTTGTATAATCAATATATTGAAATGACAAGTTTAACGATCATTTTTTTGTTTTGGTACGGAAAATTTGGCAGACGCATTTTTGGGTTTGGGGTCGAATGTGGGTGACAGGGAGTCTTATCTAAAGGCTGCTACCGATGCGGTCTGTAAATTGGAGAAAACGCGCACAATCAGCAGTTCTTCAATTTACGAAACGGAACCCTGGGGCGTCAAGGATCAGAATCGCTTTCTTAATCAGGTCATTGAAATTGAAACAGAATTAACGCCTTTGGATTTGTTGGCTGCCTGTCAGAATATCGAAAGAAATCTGAAACGGAGAAAGACAAAAAGATGGGGGCCGCGTGAAATCGATGTCGATCTTCTTCTCTACGGAAAATCTGTCATCGATAATGAGTTGATACAAATCCCCCATCCCAGTTTTCAGGAAAGACGTTTTGTTCTGGTTCCCCTGTCGGAGATTGCGCCGCAGCTTGAAGTGCCGGGATTGGGTCGAAGTGTTCAGGAATTGCTGAATGTTTGTCCGGATCAGGGAGCTGTCAAGTTTTACCGGGATTTTCATTACCAATCGTAGGAAGTGTTTGATATGAAAACGACCTATTACATCGCAATCGAAGGTGTGATTGGTGTGGGGAAAACGAGCCTGGCAAAACTCCTGACCAAAAGACTGGATGGCCAGCTCATTTTGGAGGAATCCGAGAAAAATCCCTATCTGGCTGATTTTTACAGAGACCCGCGGCGGTTCGGTTTTCAGGCCCAGCTCTTTTTTCTGATGACACGATACCGGCAGCTTTTGGATATTCCCCAGAGAGATTTGTTTCATAAATATCTCATTGCGGATTACATTTTTGCAAAAGATAAAATATTCGCTTTCCTGAATCTTGAAAAACGGGATCTGGTTCTGTACGAGCGGGTGGCTGTTCTTATGGAAAAGGAACTTCCCAAGCCGGATCTGGTGCTGTACCTCCAATCCAACACCGAACGTCTCATGAACAACATACGAAAGAGAAAACAGCCATTCGAAAAAGGGATTTCTCCGGAATATATCAAACGGTTGAATGAAGCCTATAACGAATTTTTCTTCCGTTACAGCGAAACCCCTCTCCTGGTAATCAATACTTCGGAGATCGATTTTGTGAGGAATGAAGAAGATTTAAACGATTTGATTCAGCAAATCAAGAATCCCCCTGCGGGTATGAAATATTACGTTCCAAGAAAAATATGAGATCTGAATCATGTTTTTTCGATTAATATTTACTGCCCTGGTAGTTTACCTGGGCTATCGTTTTTTTAGAGCGTTCCGGCAAAAGGAAACGCCTAAAAATAACATTCACGGAAAGCAAAAAAGCGATCCGCTGGATCTTCGTGACGCCGATGTGGATGATGCCCGTTATGAAGAGATCAATGACGGAGATGATTGATTTTTATGAATACCTATCTTCGGATTTTGAAATTTATCAAACCCTACTGGTCTCACCTTGTGGGATCGATCATCTGTGTATTTCTTTTTGTGATTTTTTCCAGTGTTTCACTTTTTTCCGTCATGCCATTTCTTTCCACGATTTTTGGTATGGACAAAAAACAGGATGCACCTGTTCAGAATGTACTACAGGAGGTGAATGAATCTGTTCCGGCCACTGCTTTTAAGGATAAATTCGAATTAAAAGAGAAGGTGTATACTCTGTTTTTAGGGGAAAACTGGCAGACCAATCGATGGCAATCTCTCCATCGGCTCTGTGTTTTAATGCTGCTGGTTATTTTCTTTAAATGTATTTTCGGGTACTTTCAATCGTATCTCATGGCCTATGTAGAGCAGGGTGTAATCAAGGACCTGAGAAATCAGATCTATGAACATATCAACAGTCTGTCGATCAACTATTTCAACAAAACCCGAACAGGCCAACTCATCTCCCGGATCACCAATGATGTCACTCTCGTCAACGGTGGCGTTTCGGCGAGTTTTTATACAATGGTGAAGAATCCGATGCTCATTGCGGCCTATCTTGGTATCGCATTTTATCTCTCCTGGCAGTTGACGCTGGCTGCTTTTGTCATCCTTCCGTTCAGCCTGGTTGTGATTTCCTGGATTGGTTTGAAACTGAGAAAACGGAGCGCTATCTCCCAGGAAAGAATGGCCGATGTCACCTCCGTGCTTCAGGAAACAATTGCAGGAATGCGTATTGTCAAAGCATTCGGGATGGAAAAGTTTGAAATCAAGAAATTTTCGGAGCAAGCTTACCGGTACTTCAAGTCTTTGATCAAACTGACCCGTACGAGAAACTTAGCTTCTCCGCTGAATGAGTTTTTAGGTACGACAGTGGGCGTGGGTATTTTATGGTTCGGCGGCCAGGAAGTCTTAAGGGGAAATATACTGGCTCCGGAAGAATTCATTATGTTTCTCTTTGTCATCTTTTCGATCATGCAGCCTGTCAAGGAAATATCAAGCGTCAATAATCGTATTCAGGAAGCGCTTGCAGCAGGAGAACGGATTTTCCGGGTGATCGATACCGTGCCCGAAATTCAAACCCTGCCGGATGCCCGCCCCATCAAACAGTTTCAAAATAATGTTATTTTTAAAAACCTTTCGTTCAGCTACAATGAGACGGATCTTGTTTTAAAGAATATACAGCTTGAAGTCAAAAAGGGAAAGATCCTTGCGATCGTCGGACCGAGCGGTGCCGGGAAATCGACACTGGTCGATTTGATTCCCCGTTTTTATGATCCGCAGGAAGGTGGCATCGAAATCGATGGGAGTGATCTACGAAATTTAAAGGTAGCGGATCTTCGCGCTTTAATGGGAATTGTGACCCAGGAAACGATCCTGTTCAATGATACTGTCCGGAACAATATTGCATACGGTTTGACCGACGTCTCACAGCAGCGTGTGATCGAAGTGGCCCGGGTGGCCAATGCCCACAACTTTATCGAGGAAATGGAAAACGGATACGATACGATTATCGGAGAACGCGGCGTCAAGTTATCCGGAGGACAGCGCCAGAGACTGGCGATTGCACGGGCCATGCTAAAAAACCCTCCTATACTGATTCTTGATGAAGCAACCTCGTCTCTTGATACCGAATCCGAACTGCTGGTTCAGGAAGCGATCGAAAGGCTGATGGAAAACCGCACCTCTTTTGTCATTGCCCACCGCCTTTCGACGGTGCAGCATGCGGATGAGATCATTGTTCTGCATCAGGGTCGAATTGTGGAACAGGGAAACCATCATACATTGATCAAGAAAAACGGATTGTATCAAAAGCTGTACAATATGCAGTTCCGGACGAGTCTGGACAATCATTCTCTTGCTTGAAGGAATTTAAAATCATGAAAAAATTAATTCAAACCGATCAGGCGCCGAAAGCCATCGGTCCATACAGTCAGGGAGTCTCGATAGAATCCGGCAAGCTGATCTTTACTGCGGGGCAGATCCCGTTCCATCCGGAAACGAATCAAATGGTGGACGGCGGCATTGAGGAACAGACCGAACGGGTCATTCAAAATTTGAAAGCCATCCTTGAAGCAGGCGGATCCGGACTGGATCGCGTGGTGAAGACGACTGTATTCCTGAAACAGATGGGCGATTTCCAGGCCATGAATTCGATTTATGAAAAATATTTTTCCGACAATCCGCCCGCCCGTTCCACAGTCGAAGTCTCTGCGCTTCCCAAAGGAGCATTGATCGAGATGGAGTGTGTTGCCGTTCAATGAATTTTAAGATGAAACTTCTTGTTTCAATCTGGAGTTACATCCTGTTATTCGGTACAGCAAACATTCGGGCACAGACGGCGGGGGATTCTTCCCGAACCGTATCGATGAAATACCAGTCTCCGAATAAGGCGATGATTCGATCCGCATTGTTACCAGGACTGGGGCAGTGGTATAATAAAAAAAAGTTCAAAGCGGTTCTGGTACTGGGCGGCGAACTCGGATTGATGGCCAATGCCGTTTATCAAAATCAGCAGGTGGTTCGAAGTCAGTCAGAGGAAGAAAAGGCATTTTATGTCAACAACCGGAGCCTCTCTTTGTGGTGGTATTTTGGTATCTATTTTCTTAATATTCTTGATGCCTATGTAGATGCACAGCTCATGGATTTCGATGTGGGGCCGGAATTGACAATGGGCTCCGAATCCTTTGAACAAAGAACGATACGAATCTGTGCACATTTTCAATTTTAGCGGACAGGAAAATCAATATGAACAGAGAAGAAGCCATGGAGCTGATGCACAGTCAGGTCTCCAATAAAAATCTCCGCAAACACATGCTCGCCACGGAAGCAGTGATGAAAACACTGGCCGGACATTTCAAAGAAAATGAGGAAATGTGGGGATTGGCCGGATTGCTTCACGATCTGGATTACGATCAAACCGTCAATGATTTTCCCAAACACGGATTGATCTCGGCAGAGATTTTGGAAAAGAAAGATATCCCGGAAGAAGTGATCTATGCGATCAAGAGCCATCCCGGTCATTTTCCGAGAAAGAGCCGGCTTGATAAAGCGTTATATGCGGTGGATCCGATCACCGGATTGATCGTTGCGGCCGCGCTGATGCATCCCACTAAACAATTGAAGAATGTGGATGTGGATTTTATCATGAGACGGTTCAACGAGAAACGCTTTGCAGCGGGAGCGGATCGGGATCAGATCAGAAGCTGTGAAGAGGTGGGGCTTTCACTGAACGATTTTATCGAACTCTCATTGAAAGCCATGCAGGGGATCGATACGGAATTGGGATTATAGTTGAAAAACATCCTTTTCATTTTTATTATTTTTTCTCCGGTTTTGATATTCGGACAACCGAAAGGCATGGAATTTTTTCCACCGAAGGAAAAGAGAATCATGTTTCCGATTAAGAAGGATCTCTGGTTCGGCGAGGATAAAGCAAAACATCTGTTGATCAGTTTTTTCCTGACAGGAGCGGCTGCCTATTATTGCAGACACCATCAGAAATGGTCCGATGAAAAAAGCATTGCGTTCGGAACCGGCTTTTCGTTTTCAATAGGGCTGGCCAAAGAGATCAAAGATTTGAGATCGGATGATCACTTGTTCAGCTGGAAAGATCTTGCTGTGGATCTCATCGGTATCGGTTTGGGAGGAGTGCTGCTAAGCTGGTGGTAAATCAATCAAAAGACAAGTGGCATGAGGTGGTGGGCGCTATCCATCTCCATTCGAATTATTCCGACGGATCGCTCTCTATCCCGGAAATTGCCCGGATCGCTGGAGAAAAAAACCTCGATTTTCTCATGTTCAGCGATCACAATACACTTGAGCCAAAGCGGTTGGGACTGGAAGGATGGTACGGGAAGGTTCTTGTTTTCATCGGATGCGAGATCAACGATCCCGATGACATGAACCATTATCTGGCGTTTGGCATTGATAAAGAAGTCAGGAAAGGGTCGGAAGCTCCGGAATATGTCCATGAGGTTAAACAGATGGGAGGATTTGGAATCATTGCCCATCCCGCTGAAAAACGCAGCTTTTCCGATGCCTATCCGCCCTATCCCTGGACAGCCTGGGAAGTAGATCAATACGACGGCATTGAGATATGGAATCAGCTTTCCGAATGGATGGAGGGAATTACCCGTGCGAATATTCTCTGGAGATTGGTCCATCCCCTCCGGTCAATCCGGTATCCAGCCTGGGAAACGCTGGAACGCTGGGACCGCGCCAATCAGAAGAAGTGTGTCGTCGGTATCGGCGGAATCGATGTTCACGGGTATGTTTTAAAAATTCTGGGATTTATCCCCAAAGAAATTTATCCGTATAAAGTACAATTTCGTTCGATTCGAACCCATTTTCTTATTGAAAAATCCATCGATACGAGTGTGCCGTTTAAAGAATCGGAAAAGCTCATTTTTTCGGCTTTGTCCCGTGCACGGTGTTTTATCACCAATTCTTCACTCGGAGACGGAAGAGGGTTCCGGTTCAGTGCCGTGTGCGGGGATCAGAATTATCCGATGGGCAGCCGGATTTCTCCGAATGGGAAGATAGTTTTCAATATTACCGCACCTCTTACAGGGTTCATTCGATTAATGAAGGATGGGAGAGAAATCGCAAACCGAAAAGGGAAAGAACTTGAATATGCAACTACAGTGAAAGGCGTCTATCGCGTTGAGATTTATAGAAAGAACAGGGGATGGATTTATTCAAATCCTATTGTGATTTTGGAATCCGTTAATTCATGAAAGGGGCAACAGGGAATATGGATCAACCCAAAGAGTTCTGTGGCGTTATCGGGATATACGGACACCCGGAGGCGTCCGAGATGGTTTATCTCGGGCTTTATTCGCTTCAGCACAGAGGTCAGGAGGGTGCCGGTATTGTTTCGTCTGACGGCGAACGTGTTTATCGGCATGTCGGGCAGGGTCTGGTGAACGATGTGTTTTCAAATCGCGAAATCATAGAAAAGCTGAAAGGGAAACTTGCAATCGGCCACAACCGGTATTCTACCACGGGTTCCGATAATAAAAATAATGTACAGCCTATTCTTGTGAATTCAAAGGATGGTCCGCTGGCACTGGGTCATAATGGAAATCTTGTGAATTCGAGAGATTTGAGAAAAGCATTGGAAGAAGAGGGGGCGATTTTTCAAACCACAGCGGACAGTGAAATTTTTGTCCATCTGATTGCAAGGTCTAAAGAAAAAGAACTCGTTCAAAAATTGAAAGAGGCGTTGAAACAGGTGAAGGGCGCTTATTCCCTGGTCATGATGACACAGGATAAATTAATAGCGGCAAGGGACCCGCGAGGATTCCGGCCGCTGGCACTGGGAGCATTTCACGGCGGATATGTGGTGGCATCCGAGACATGCGCCATGGACCTGATTGATGCCAAATATCTCAGGGAAGTCGAACCCGGAGAAATTCTCATTATCGATGAAAATGGAATCCAATCCGAATCAATCAGTCAAAACGAAAAATGCAGCCACTGTATCTTTGAATTTATTTACTTTTCACGCCCGGACAGCCGGATTTTTTGTGAGTACGTGGACAAGACGCGCCGCAAATTGGGAAAGAGACTGGCAGAAGAGCATCCTGCAGATGCGGATATTGTCATTGCAGTTCCGGATTCATCCAATACGGCCGCACTGGGCTATTCAAACCAATCCGGCATTCCCTTTGAACTCGGACTGATTCGAAACCACTACATCGGAAGAACCTTTATTCACCCCCAGCAGATAATACGGCATTTCAATGTGAAGGTCAAATTTAATCCGGTGGGCGGTGTGTTGAAGGATAAGAAAGTCGTTGTGGTTGAGGATTCAATAGTCCGTGGAACGACCCTTAAATTGTTAACCCAGCTTATTCGAAAAGCCGGAGCCAAAGAGGTTCATATCCGCGTCAGTTCTCCCCCGATTCGATTTCCGTGTTACTATGGTATGGATTTCCCGACAAAGAAAGAATTGATCGCCTCTTCCATGTCAGTAGAACAAATCCGGGAGCATCTGGGTGTAGACAGTCTCGGCTATCTGTCGATTGAAGGGCTTATGGATTCCGTTCCGAAAGACAAGCACGATTACTGCGTGGCATGCTTTCTGGGTAACTATCCGGTTCCGATCGATCAAGTATTTTCAAAGACTTTGTACGAACCACTTCTCGAGGAGGTTTAATAGAATTGAATTCAACTACAGATCCATTATTTCACGTCTGTCGGATTAACAAAGATGAAAAAAATTATTGATATTATTTTTCTATCCAGACCAGTGCTGCTGATTCCTGTATTCGTTTTTATCACTCTGGGTTATTTGGATGACGGCCATTTTTCGATTCGTCTTGCACTCGATCCCAGGCTTCTCTATCATCTCATCTTCTATTCGTTCATTATGTTTTTCGTACATTTGACTAACAACATCAATGATGCGGAGGTGGATCGGGAAAACAGCGGACCGGGTCATATCGATTTATCAACAATCTCATTGAAATCCTTGTACATGAGTGCCCTGTTTTTTGCGTTTGCCGGAATGACAGGAGCCGTTCTCTCAGGTGATGTGTGGATCATTGCGATTTATGCATCCACTCTGGTGCTCGGTTTTCTGTACAATTTCAGGCCGTTCTATTTTACGGGCCGGCCTTTTCTGGATTTTCTGTCTTGTGCTATCGAGTACGGGATTTTTTGTTATCTTATTGGGAAAAGATTGAATCCGGATCCGAATCCCAATCTGATTAGTCTGCTTGCCTATTTTACAATTATGGTGGCGGGGACCATTGCATCAACTACAACGGATGTCAAAGGAGATAAAAAAGGCGGGAAGATAACAACAGCCGTTTATCTGGGTGTAAAAAAAGCATTGGTTTTGGGAACCATTTTTCTTGTGATGGCTTTGTTTTTTGGAATTATCCGTTTTAATCCCGTTATCGTGATTTCATCCGGTCTTTCTATTGTGGTTTTTCTTTATGCGATTCTGTTTAATCAAAAGAAAAGCATACTTGCCTGCACGTATCAGATTGGCGGTGGCGTTTTGATTATATTGGCACACATTTTTTATCCGGTTCTTTTCGTGATTACACTGTTTTTACTCGGAATTACCATGGTTTATTTTAAACTGAGACACAATGCAATTTATCCGCGGATCGGATATTAATTTAAATATTAGTTTGTTTGTTGTTAAAAAATTCAACTAAGTTTTTGAGGAATAATGATCCGTTGTCAAGACAATCAATGCGATTATTGTGGTTGCTGCGTTGCTGTTTGTCCGGCAGATGCCATCGAGTTGAAAGTTTCTTCTCTCCATATTGATGAAATATTGTGTACATTGTGTCTGTCTTGCGTGCATGTCTGTCCGTTCGGAGCGCTTGAGGCGGTCGAATGAAAAGCCGTTATGACGTCATCGTCGTGGGAGGGGGACCCGCAGGGGCCTGGACTGCGAAGCATGCGGTCGAAAAGGGAGCGTCCGTTCTTCTTCTGGAAAAGGATCCGGAGATCGGAAAACCCGTCCGGTGTGCGGAAGGTGTCGTCAAGTCATCGCTTGCAAAACTGATTCCGATTCGAAAGGAATGGATAGCGCAGGAAGTAACAGCCATTCAGCTTATCGCTCCCGACGAGACGGTTGTCGATCTAATGATTGGAGAAAGCGGGGTCATTTTAGATCGGAAGATTTTTGACCGTGATCTCGCCGGAATGGCTTCGGATGCCGGAGCGGAGGTTTTCACTAGAGCATATGTGCATGGCCTGTTGGCAGATAACGGTTCGATCACAGGTGTTCAAGTCAATAGTTCCGGAGAAGAGGTCGAAGTTTCCGGTTCTATCGTAATCGGAGCAGACGGCGTCGAATCCCGTGTCGGTAGATGGGGCGGGCTAAAAACGCATCTTTCTCTCAACGGAATCGGGAGCTGTGCTCAGATGCTGCTCTCTGAAATCGATATCAATCCCACTTGTGTACAATTCTATTTTGGAAAAGAGATTGCTCCTGAAGGGTATCTGTGGATATTTCCGAAAGGGAAAAACATGGCCAATGTAGGACTGGGTCAGGTGCGACATTCAATTCATTCAAAAACAGCTCTGGAATCTTTAAGGATCTTTGTAAACAGAAAATTTAAAAATTATACCGTGCTTTCCTGTATTGCAGGCGGTGTTCCAGCGGTTCCCACATTGAAAGAAATTGTGGGGAACGGTCTCATGCTGGTTGGAGATGCGGCCCATCAGGAAGATCCCATTTCGGGGGGCGGCATTATCAATGCAATGATCGCCGGCCAAATCGCGGGAGAAGTAGCCGCGGAAGCAGTCCGCAGCGGGGATGTTTCAAAGAAGCAATTAAAAGTTTACGAGAAAAGATGGCACAAGGCCGAGGGGAAAAATGTCGAAATCTCTTATAGAATATCGAAGGTAAAGAACCGGTTTTCCGACGAAGAGTTAAATCGTCTGGCCGCCGCGCTGAACCGGATTCCACCTGAAAAGAGAACGGTGGTACAAATTTTCAAAACCGCTCTGATTCATCATCCTAAACTGATACTGGAAGCAATCAAACTCTATGCTTGATGAAACGAGGCCCCGGATGCCGATGATCCGTTTTGTCTGGACAGTTCCCAATCTGTTGACGATTTTACGGTTTTTGCTCCTGTTTCCGATTCTGTGGAGCATGTCGGAATCGCGTCCGGCTTTGTTATGTGTTTTTGTTTTTTTTGCCATATTGACAGACAGTCTGGATGGTTTCATTGCAAGGCGTCTCAATCAGAAATCCGATTTCGGGAAAATGCTCGATCCGGTGGTCGATAAGATAAATGTCCTGGCAGTGATCCTTTTTATGCTGATTTCAAAGCAGTATGAATTTCCTCTCTGGTTTTTTCTGTTTCTCTCGATCAGGGAACTGACTGTCCTTCTGTGCGGTTTTTATATTGTCATAAAAAACAAACCGGTCATGGAATCGAATCGAAGCGGGAAGTATTCGGCCTTTGTAACCGGTGTGGCAGTTTTTATGTTTGCATTGAAGCTTCAGCCCTTCGGATGGATTTTACTCTGGCTTGCATTGGCTTTGACGCTCTATTCATCCGGGGAATACCTTCGCCGGTTCATTAGAGATTCGAAAGAGATATAATTATGACTCTATCCGAACCTGTCGATCAATGGTCAAGAGGGCTGCAAAAAACAAGGAAAGGGCTTTTTGGACGGATTGCCGATGTTTTTCGAAAGCGGAATAAAATCGATGGTTCCATTTGGGAGAAAGTAGAAGAGATATTGATCGAAGCGGATCTCGGCGTGGACACAGCTATGCATCTTATCGAAGAAATGCGGCAGGAAATTTCTTTTAAAGAGGATGATGTCCTGGAAAAAGCACTGTTCCTGTTGAAAAAAAACATTTTGGAAATATTGAAAGGAGACGATTCTCAACCAGAGTATTCTTTCCGTCCTTATGTGATTCTGGTCATTGGAGTGAACGGAACTGGAAAAACGACCACGATTGGGAAATTGGCGCGTCAATTTAAAAGAAGCGGAAAGAGCGTGTTGCTTGCTGCTTCCGATACATTCCGGGCCGCTGCCGGAGATCAGTTGGAAATTTGGGCCAGACGCACGGGTGCTGATGTTGTGCGACAATGCATGGGGGCCGATCCGGCGGCGGTGGCATTTGATGCGTTTGGTGCAGCGGTTTCGAGGAATGCGGATATATTGATCGTCGATACAGCAGGGAGGCTTCACACAAAAACCAATTTGATGGAAGAGTTGGAAAAAATACGGCGCATCCTGGCCAGAAAAATGGAAAGTGCGCCTCACGAGACGCTTCTGGTTATTGATGCCACTACAGGCCAGAATGGTCTGCGGCAGGCTAAACTTTTCACAGAAACCATTCCGGTGACCGGTATCGTTTTGACCAAGCTTGACGGTACGGCACGGGGAGGAATTGTGGTTTCGATTAAAAACAATCTGAATATTCCTGTGAAATGGATTGGCACCGGAGAGAGCATGGATGATCTGATCTCCTTTGATGCGAAAACTTTTGTGGATCAATTGCTGGGATCCGATGTCGACGCAATTTAATCCGGAAATAGTATTTTGAAGTATCCTTTTAAAAAATGTGCGATTGTGACTTTGGGATGTCCCAAGAACCAGGTGGATTCCGAAGTCCTGGCAGGTCAATTGGCCAGGCAGGGGGTTGAGCTTGTTGGAGATTCCGCAGAAGCGGATGCTGTTTTTATCAACACGTGTGGTTTTATAGAGGATGCAAAAAAAGAATCCATTGATGCGATTCTTCGAATTGTAGAGAATAAAAAACAATTCAAAGATCAAAAGATTTATGTGTGGGGATGTCTTTCCGAGAGATACAGGGCTGAAATCGAAAAAGAGATCCCCGAAGTGGACCGTTTTTTCGGCGTCGAGCCGTTTGCTGAAATCGGTCAGCACCTCCTGGGTTCTTCGTACAAATGGCGTTCCGATGCATACTGCAATCGTGTGCTCTCGACACCTCCCCATACTGCCTATTTGAAAATTGCCGACGGCTGTGACCATCAATGTACCTTTTGCGCAATTCCGCTAATCAAGGGACGATATCGAAGCCGTCCGGCCGAAGATATTCTCCTGGAAGCGCAATCACTGGCAGACCGGGGAGTGAAAGAGCTCATTCTCATTGCTCAGGATACGACCGCGTATGGTTCCGATTTATTGGATAAAACCGGTTTGACCGGTCTGCTGAAGAAGCTTGTCAGGATAGATTCGTTAAAGTGGATCCGGATCATGTACACACATCCCGCACATATTACTGATGATCTGATTCGATTGATAGCCGCTGAAGAAAAAATTTGCCGGTATCTCGATATGCCGCTTCAGCACATTTCCGATCCCGTGCTCAAGGCCATGGGACGGGGACAGCGGAGAAGTCAGATCGAAGAACGCATTCATCAATTGAGAGCGAGCCTTCCCGGCCTTGTCCTTCGGACGGCCTTTATTGTCGGATTTCCCGGTGAGACGGAAGAGGCATTTTCCGAGCTTTCGGATTTTATCCGTGAGATACGATTTGAGCGGATGGGCGTTTTTATCTATTCTCCGGAAGAGGGGACAGAGGCATATTCTTTGAAAGAGACCGTTCCCCGGAGTTTGTCCGAAGAACGTTCCAAAATTCTTATGAAAATTCAAAATCATATTTCAAGTTCAAACAACCGTTTGATGGAATCGAACGTCACAGATGTAATTGTGGATGGTTATGATTCGGACCAGCAATTGTATTTTGGACGGTCCGAAGGAGACAGTCTCGATATCGATCAAACGGTCTGGATTCAAGGAAAAGTAAATGTCGGAGAAATAGTCGCTGTACGAATAGAGGGCAGTGCGGCTTACGATCTAATAGGAAGTGCATTTTTTGATAAAGGAGAAAGAAATGAGAAAAAGAATCAATTTGTTATGGCTGGTTCTTCTCGCAGGAATGATTTCATTCCATGAGATTTGCAAAGCCCAGTTACCGGAGTTTAATTTTAAAGATCGTGATGATGCTCCGAATTTTTATTACGATGTCGTGACTTATGCGGATGAAGATACAAATAAATGCGTTCTTTGGATCTCTGTAAAAATCGTTTACGATGAACTTCAGTTTGTTCGCACGGACACCAGTTACAAGGCTTCGTATGAACTTTCGGTGACGGTTTTTGACCAAATGGGTCATCATGCGGACAGTAAAATTTTAAAATCGGTTGTCGAACTCAATGATTTTAAAAAGACCAATTCAAGAAAAGACTACAGCCTTTCGCAGGTGAATTTTTTATTGGCTCCCGGAGACTATGAACTTCTTCTGGGGATTATGGATTTTGATTCCAAAGTAACCAGTCACCGGAAAACCAAAGTGCAAATTCCGAATTATCATTCCGACCGACTGGCAATCAGTGATATTCTTCTGGCTGATTCTATCATAACTGATGAATCAGGTCAAGAAATTCCTCTGCCCAATGTCATGGGCAATTATGAGGGTGATCAGAAAGCACTTTTTCTCTGGTATGAGATTTATAATCCCGGGAATTTTCAAAAGGCCCGAATTCAATACAATCTGATTAATTACAAAAAAGAAGTCGTGTGGAGCATCACCCGGGATAAGACACTGGATGGATGGAAGACTGTTGAAACGATGAAGATTCCGAGAGGTGAGTTAAAAAGCGGAAGATATAAGCTGGTTCTTAAATTGGAAGCCGAAAAGCAGACCGTCGAAAGCACAAAAGACATTACCATTCACTGGATCGGTATGCCAAGATATGCATTCACTATGGATAACGCGATAGATCAATTAAAATATGTGGCAAAAGGAAGCGAAATCAGCAAGATACAAAAAGCCGATGGAAAAGATAAAGAAAGGTTCTTCCGTGAATTTTGGGAAGCCAAAGACCCGACGCCCGGAACGGAACAGAACGAATTGATGGAAGAATACTACCGGAGAGTCGATTTTGCCAATGCCAATTTTGGGACTTTTATAGAGGGGTGGAAAACAGACCGTGGGATGGTCTATATCGTTCTTGGCCCCCCCAATGATATCGAACGGCATCCTTTTGAAGCAGGATCCAAACCATATGAAATCTGGTCCTATTATACCATTAACCGTGAATTCGTTTTTGTGGATTATTCGGGTTTTGGAGAATATCGTCTGGTGACGCCGTTCTGGGAAGTACTGGATCGTATTCCGTAATTTGTTATTATATTGTGTTTTAAACGGTCACCTGTACGTTTAAAGAATTAGAGGGAAGAGATAGATGTCGAAACTTGCAATGGGTGTTTTTGCCTCGGGGCGCGGTTCGAATTTTCAGTCCATATTGAAAGCGATCCATGAAGGGCGACTCGATGCTGAAGTCAAATTGTTATTGAGTAACAACCCGGACGCCGGGGCAATAACGACAGCAAAAGAAAATAATATTCCTGCAGATGTCATTGCCAGTGGGGATTTTTCATCCCGAAGCCTTTTTGTCGAAAGGATGTTATCCACTCTAAATCAACATAATATTCAATTGATTGTACTCGCAGGATATATGAAAAAAATGCCTTCGGAAATCATTTCCACGTACCGGAATCGAATTGTCAATATTCATCCGGCACTGCTTCCTTCATTCGGCGGAAAAGGCATGTACGGACATTATGTCCATGAAGCGGTGATTGAACAGGGCTGCAAAGTCACAGGCGTCACAGTTCATATTGTCGATGAAGTATATGACCACGGTCCCATCGCGGCGCAGCGATGTGTTCCCGTCGAAGAGGGAGACACGGCGGAAACACTTGCGGCGCGCGTGTTAAAAGTGGAACATCAGCTTTATCCGGAAGTCCTCCAGCTTTTTGCATCAGGCAGGATTGAAATACAGGGAAGACGGGCCATTGTTCATTCTTGAAATATCCTTTTTTGATTTATGGCACCCGATTTGCATTTTAACAACAAACATTGTAAATTAAATTTGTTTTATTCGTACATTTTCAGAGCAGACCTGAAATATCTCAGAAAATGATCAAAGGTGGTCGGCTTTTGTGCAAGGTTTGATGGGATTTGTTTTCATAAAAGGAGAATAATGTGTCTCGAGTAAAGCGTGCCTTAATCAGTGTTTCTGACAAGACAGGGATCGTTGATTTGGCGAAAGCGCTCTCAAAACTGGGAGTTGAAATTATCTCTACCGGCGGAACGGCAAAAGTCCTGACTGAAAATGGAATTCGGGTTATTCCCATCGATGAAGTCACGGGATTCCCCGAAATGATGGACGGGCGCGTCAAGACGCTCCATCCAAAAATCCACGGCGCTTTGCTGGGGTTAAGAGACAATCCGGAACATGTCCGTCAGGCGGAAGCACAGGGTATTCAGTGGATCGATCTGATCGTCGTCAATCTCTATCCCTTTGAAGCGACTATTGCTAAAGAAAACGTCTCTGTCGAGGAAGCCGTCGAAAATATCGATATTGGAGGGCCTACCATGCTGCGCAGTGCAGCAAAGAACTATCCCTATGTAGCTGTAGTAACCGATCCTTCGGATTATGAGATTGTTTTAAAGGAGATTCAACAGACAGGCGAGGTGTCGCTTGAAACGAAGAAGAAATTGGCAGTCAAGGTTTTTCGAAAGACTGCGGATTACGACAGCGCGATCGATCGTTATCTTTCACAAACTTTTTTAGATGAAAAAATTCTCCGGCTTCGATTCAACAAAGGTGTGGATCTGCGATACGGAGAAAACAGCCATCAGGAGGCAACGGCCTATATCGATGAGAAGAGTGGAGAGTCTTCTGTCGCCCAGGCTGATGTGATTCACGGGAAAAGCATGTCCTATAACAATTATGTCGATGCGGATGCCGCGCTTGAAGCAGTCAAGGATCTGTCCGGACAAATCGGAGTTGCTGTCATCAAACACACGAATCCCTGCGGCTATGCGACCGGTAAAACGTCAAGAGAAGCACTGGAACACGCATGGGCCGGTGATCCGATTTCTGCTTTCGGCTCTGTGATCGCCTGCAACAGCAAAATCGATCTGTCTTTTGCCGAGTTTCTCAAAGGGGAAAATGTACGTCACATTGGATATATCATTGAGGCGGGAAAACTTTTGCCTCAGAAAGTGCCAAACAAATTTGTGGAAGTAATCATTGCACCGGAGTATGATTCGAACGCACTCAAACTCCTGATGATGACAAAATCGCTGCGGCTTCTCAAAGTTCGGCCGTTCCATAAAAATCAGATCGAACCTGATACGTATCGTAAAATTACAGGCGGCATTTTAAAGATGGAACGCGATCTTGAGGTCCTGGAAAAATTCGAATCGGTGACCGAAAAGAAATTCAGTCATGAAAAACAGAAACTTGCCGAATTTGCCTATAAAGCATGCAAGCACACCAAATCCAATGCCATTGTTCTTTGCAGGGAATACCGTTCAGGATGCTATCAGGTGATTGGAATGGGTGCCGGGCAGCCTAACCGGGTTGATTCGCTCAGAAAACTGGCCGTCACCAAGGCTCTGGAAAATCTACAGATCGAATATGATGCCATCAAACCGGATGCTTCATTTGAAGAATACAGTCATCAACAGATTGGAGAAATGGTCCTGGCATCGGATGCGTTTTTCCCGTTCGACGATACGGTGCGGAACGCTGCGGAATTCGGCATCCAATATATTGTTCAGCCCGGTGGGTCAAAGCGGGATGAAGATTCAATCAAAGCCTGTAATGAATTGGGAATGACCATGGCTTTTACAGGAATGAGACATTTTAGGCATTAGGGGAAATTATGGGATTTTCTTTTTGGAGTTTGTTTGATAACGACCTGGCAATCGATCTCGGAACCGCCAACACATTGATTCATGTCAAAGGGAAAGGGATCCTTCTGAATGAACCTTCCGTGATTGCCGTTCGAAAGGAAGATTATCAAGTCCTGGCAGTCGGGCACGAAGCACGGGGAATGTGGGGGAAAACACCCGATGAAATTATGACCGTTCGTCCTATGAAAGACGGCGTGATTGCCGATTTTGATCTGGCAGAAATGATGATTAAAAAATTTATTCAGAAAGTACGGGTAAAGCGTTTTTTCCACCCGCTTATGGCCATTTCCATTCCGTCCGGAATCACCGAAGTGGAACGGAGAGCCGTGAGAGATTCCGGAGAACATGCGGGAGCCAGAGAAGTTTATCTGGTCGAGGAACCCATGGCAGCGGCCATCGGTGTGAATCTGCCGATTGAAAAACCGGTCGGCAGTATGGTGGTTGATATCGGCGGGGGAACCACGGAAATCGCGGTGATTGCCATGTCGGGGATTGTAACCAAAATTTCGATCCGCATTGCCGGAGATGAAATGAATGATGCGATTGTTCAGTATTTTAAAAAGAAATATAATCTGCTGTTAGGTGAGATGATGGCAGAGCAAATCAAAATCGATGTCGGTTCTGTTTCGCCGTATAAAGATGAACGAACGATTTCGGTGAGGGGAAGGGATCTCATCACAGGTATTCCAAGAAATATTGATGTTTCATCCATTGAAGTTCAGGAGGCTTTGGAAGATCCGGTGAAGGCCATTGTGGAAGCTGTACTTTTGGCCTTGGAAAAAACACCGCCTGAGCTGTCTTCAGATATTCTGGAGCGGGGAATCATTATGACCGGAGGAGGCGCCTTGCTTCGGGGGCTCGATAAAAGATTCAGAAGAGAAACCAATCTTCCTATTCACCTTGCAGAAGATCCCATGACAGCGGTGGTTCGAGGTGTCGGCAAAGTGCTGGAAGATTTCGATTATTATAAAAGAGTGCTTGGCCTCCGTATGAAAAAATAACAGATGAGTTTTCGGTTCAAACAATTTACCAGGCAGAACAGAGATTACTTGTGTTTGGGTTGCGCCATTGGCGTATCGATATTATTGATGTCTTTGGATCAAAAACCCCTTGTGCAATTTCCAAGAAAGGGGTTTTCTAATGCATTCGGATTTTTACAGGAGAGTGTTTCCTGGATTCCAAGAATGACAAAAGTGTACCGGGAAAACCAGCATCTTTTAAATCAATTGAGCCATACTGCTTTTCGGGAAGATCAATATCAGGAAGTCATTCTCGAAAATCAGAGGCTTCGCAAACTGCTGGAATTCAAGGAAAGGAATCTTTTTGAGTTTATTCCTGCCGAAGTCATCGGACGGGGAACAGGAGGCCTTCCGGGTTCCATACACCTGAATATCGGTTCGAAAGACGGCTGCCGGAAAAATATGGTACTTCTCAATGATAAAGGATTGATTGGGAAAATTGTATCCGTCGGCCCCTCCACTTCGATCGGACAGTTGGTTACGGACCCGAATTTCAGGGTCAGTGCCAAAGTGCAGCGGAGCAGGGTTTTAGGAATTGTCCGATGGATGTTTGGAAACATTTGCCAGTTGGATGGTGTGGTACAGCGAAGTGATGTTCAGATCGGTGATCTGATCGTCACATCGGGATACAGCAACATATATCATTCAGGTATCGCTATTGGAAGAGTATTTGAAATTGCGCCGGATAAAGAGGGGCTGTTTTTAAGAATTCTCCTGAGGACCGAGGTCGATTTTGGAAAAGTCGAAGAAGTTTTTGTTCTTAAAACGCAGGATAACCGTTGATTTTTTTTAAAACGCTGTTTTATTTGATTGTTCTTTTTATTGTTCAATCAATATTCGTGCCCCACCTGGCTATTCAGGGAGTGACGCCGGATGTGCTGCTTATTTTTCTGGTTTACTGGGGTTGCCGGATCAATCGTTTTAGTAGCGTCGTTCTCGGTTTTTTAACCGGTTTTATGCAGGATATGTCCGGTGATTCTGTTGCGGGGTTGTTTGCACTGTCAAAATCTATAGCATGTTTTATCGCAGCATCACTAACGAGAAATCGATACGAGTTGAATCCCAATTTTTTGGGTTTTGTTCTTTTTATCGCTACGTTATCACATCACCTGGTTTGTGCTTTTGTGGAATACATGAATGTTTCTTCCGGTTTTTTCCTGTCAGTTTTGCGTTATGTGATTCCGTCTACTTTTTATACAGTTTTCATCGGGACCGGCGTCTATTATTTGACAAACTGGATGCAACATCATATCCGGAGAAAATAAATGGTTTCAACCGATCAACATCAAGAGTGGCGAGCGATGGTCATTGATCGTGTGCTTCTTGTTTTTTTTATCATTATCGGCCTTCGTTTGTTTCAAATGCAGGTTCTGAGCGGTTCCGTCTACCATGAAAAATCCGAGAACAATCATATTCGCCAGATTCCGCTGCCAGCCAGCCGTGGAGTCATCTCAGATCAAAACAACCGTGTTTTGGTAGATAACCGGCCAAGCTATTCATTATACATTGTTCCCTATGAGTTTCGAAAAAATGAGACCGATGCGGAAATGATAGCATCCACCCTCGGGCTTTCTGTGAGCGAAATAGAAAATCAGATCATCGAATCCGAAGCCGGGCCTTTCACTCCCGTTCGTTTGATTCAGGACATGGATTTTAAAACACTCTCCATTATCGTCGAAAATCGCCTGGATTTGCCGGGTGTTTTTTATCAGGCTGAACCGGTCAGGATTCACTCCTCGGATGCGAGAATTTCCCATGTGATTGGATATCTTGGTGAAATCAGTAAAGACGAATTGAAATTGCTAGAATCGTATGGATACTATCGTGGTGATTTGATCGGTAAAACAGGGATAGAAAAAAAATATGACCGTTTGCTGCGCGGAGACAGAGGGTATCGTTACGTTGAAGTGGACGTAAAAGGCCGTGAAATCGGCAATTTTGCGGGGGCGCGGGATGTACCTTCCATTCCTGGAAATAATCTGAAATTGACACTCGATTTGGAACTGCAATGTGCGGTTGAAAAGCTCATGGAAGGGAAACGGGGAGCAGCAATTGTAATGGATCCAAGAAATGGTGAAATACTATCTATGGTGAGCAAGCCGGATTATGATCTGAATTTATTTACGGTAAAGCTGAATCCCGATTTCTGGAAACAGCTTCAGAATGATCCGAATAAACCATTGCTTCACCGTGCAATTCAGGCGCAGCTTCCCCCGGGCTCTACATACAAGGTGATTACGGCGATTGCCGCACTTGAAAAAAAGTTGATCCGATCTGATTTTGAGGTGGTTTGTAATGGAAGTTATCAAATGGGCAGGAGGAACTATCACTGCTGGCGGAAGGACGGTCACGGACAAGTCAATTTCATGGATGCGATTATCGGATCATGCAACGTCTATTTTTATGAGCTGATACAGCAGACCGGTCTGGAAGCATGGATTCATTACAGTGAATTATTCGGCTTTGGCAGAAAAACCGGGATTGATTTGGAAGAGGAAAATTCGGGATTGCTCCCGGACATTCATTATCTGAATCAAAAATATGGGAAAAAGGGTTGGGGAAAAGGAATGTGGTTGAATTTGACTGTTGGACAGGGAGATTTACTGGTGACTCCCATCCAGATGGTGATGCTGGCTTCCGCCATAGGGATGGAAGGTAAGGCTGGAACGCCTCATCTTCTACAAGCGGTTCAGGATCCGGTTACCGAAATATGGAAGGAATTCGATACAGATAAAAAGGAGATCACAACTGTTTCTTTGGATACATATAATCAACTAAAAGAGGCGATGCTCGGTGTTGTTTATGCGAATGGAGGCACAGGAGTGTTGGCCCGAGTTCCCGGAATTAAAGTTTGCGGGAAGACAGGGACGGCCCAAAACCCGCAAGGGGAAGCCCATGCATGGTTTATCGGATTCGCGCCCATAGAAAATCCCGAAATTTCTCTGGTTGTGTTAATCGAAAACGGAGGAAGCGGTGGTGGTGTGGCAGCGCCGATTGCCGGTTCGATTTTTCGCCAGTATTTTGAAAAGAAAAAAGTGACATGATGAAGGATGTCGGGAAAATAGATTTGGATGTATCACTTATAATCGTTCCGATGCTGCTTGTTATTATCGGCTGTATCTGTTTGTACAGCGCCTCAGCAGCTTTAAATCAGCCGATTTTGCTAGCACCTTTTGGAAGACAGCTTATTTGGATGGCGGCTGGCATATTTGCAGGCATTCTTTTTTTTATTCTTCCGGTTCGGATTTTCAATCAGGGCGCATATATTTTTTACGGCCTGACCATTGTAATGCTCGTCCTGGTTCTTTTTATCAATACGGGAAGTGCGCGGAGGTGGATTGATCTGGGATTTTTTCAATTTCAACCTTCTGAAGTAGCGAAGTTTTCCGTAGTGTTGGCCCTGAGCAGGACTCTTTCCGATTGGAAAGAGTCGAAGCTTTCCCTGAAACAGGTATTGGTGATTCTATTATTAACCGGCATCCCATTTTTGTTAATTGCCAGGGAACCCGATATAGGAACGGCAATGGTTTTTATAGGCTTGTTCGTTGGTATGGTTTTCTGGGCAGGTATCGATTTTCGAATTGTAGGTCTGTCCTTTATTTTGACTGCGGCATTAATCGCAGGTTTTTCATGGTGGAGTCTGTTCATCTTTCTTGCGATTGTGATCGTCATTATGGTTATTATGAAAAAGAAATGGTGGGCAGTTTCGAGCACAGTATTTGCCTGTTTTTTCATTGGTTTATCGGGACCTGGAATTTGGGCGCATCTGGCACCCTACCAGCAAAAACGAATTCTCATCTTTTTAGGGATGAAATCCGATCCTCACGGTTCCGCATACCAGGTGATTCAATCCAAAGTTGCCATTGGATCGGGAGGATTGTTTGGGAAAGGATTTTTACACGGGTCCCAGACGCAGCTGCGCTTTTTACCCGAACAGCACAATGATTTCATTTTTTCGGTATTGGGAGAGGAGTTTGGATTTGTTGGTGTCCTTATTATTATAGGACTTTTCTTTTATCTTTTTCATCAAATGGTTCAAATTGCAAAAACGTCCCGGAACCGGTTTGCCGGTTTCGTTGTTATTGGATGTACATCCATGTTTGCGTTTCAGGTTCTTGTGAATATTGGTATGACGATCGGTTTGGCTCCGGTTACCGGATTGCCATTGCCGTTTTTAAGCTACGGTGGTTCGGCTCTCATTATGTCAATGGGGATAATGGGACTTTTAGCCAATATTTCAGTAAAGCGGTATAGATATTAGTACTTATTTAAGGAGGCATTTCTATGTATCCGGTATTGTTTAAAATTTGGCGGTTGGAAATTCATTCATACGGTCTTATGCTGGCACTTTCATTTTTACTGGGAGTTTTTTGGTCGATGAGCCGGGCACAAAAGCGCAACATTAAAAAAGATGACGTGATGGATGTGTTCCTGTTTGTTGTTGTCAGTGCAATTATTGGTGCAAGGTTAATGTATGTGTTAACCCATCTAAGTGAGTTCCGCGGCCGATGGCTGGACACATTCAATCCTTTTCCAAGTACCGGCGGTGTTGGTATTGAAGGATTGACCATGCTTGGAGGTGTATTGCTGGCATTGGCAACCATTATCATCTATTGCCGAATCAAAAAAATTCCGTTGCTCAGGCTGTGGGATGTAATCGCGCCCGTTTTTGGTTTGGGAATTTTTTTAACACGGATTGGATGTTTTCTAAATGGATGCTGCTTTGGAAAACCCTGTGATTTGCCATGGGGTGTTGTATTTCCTGTTGTCAGCCCGGCAGGTTATCTTTTTCAGGGTGTGCATATTCATCCCACACAACTTTATTCATCCCTCTATGGGCTTTTAATTATGGTTGTTATTCTGCTTCTTGACAGGAAACCCCGTTTTGATGGATTTCTTGCTTCGGTATTTTTTATGATGTACGGCATTTCTCGTTTTTTAATGGATTTTGTCCGATACTATGAATCATCCGTTCAATTCAATATTTTAGGTATTTACCTTACGTTTAATCAGGGAATTTCTTTTTTAATGTTTTTATTTGGGCTTTTTCTTTTGATAAAATTAAATCATGACAACCGGCAATTAAATTAAAAATCTTGATTTTATTAATTATTTTCAATAAATTATAAGCCGAAAAGCGATTTCAATACAGATCATTTATCAAACCATAAGGGGGTTTGGATCATGTTGAGAAAATATGCTGTTATTATTTTAAATGTTATTTTTATTTTTAATATAATTTTTTGGATAGGATGTGCAACTACGCAGCAATCCACAAAGGATGATACGCTCGTTGGCGATGTAGCGGATATTGATCAATTGCTGGGACTATCTGAAGAGAAGAAAACGGATGAGGAAACGGTTGATGAAGATGATGTAATGAAATTGTTAGGTGTTGTTGAAGATAAAGACGATATTTCGAAGGAAGCTGATGAAAATAAAACAGCTCCCTCGGAAGAAGAGGCAGCCATGAGTTACAATGAATCGATTCCTCAAACGGAGGCTGCTTCCTCGTCATTATCATTTGAACAGCAAAATAAAGCGGTTAAAACTACAGAACAGAAATCCTTCGACTGGAAAACCACTTCTTTTACAAACAGGTATAAAGAAGCTTTGGATTTTTATCAAAGTAAAAAGTATCATGAGGCCATACAGAGATTCGAGGCCTTGCTCGTGGTGGACAGGAATCATGCACTTTCGGATAATTGTCAGTACTGGATAGGGGAATCTTATTTCGGACTTGGAAGTTATCAACAGGCGATTGTTGCATTTCAAAAAGTGTTTTCATTTGAAAAATCAAATAAAAACGATGCAGCGCAATTGAAATTGGGAATCTGTTACATGAAACTTGGCGACAAAGAAAAAGCAAGAACCGAATTTCAGAAACTAATTGATGATTATCCTTCCAGTGAATACAACGGTGTTGCAAGACGATTGATAAAAGAAACTCAGTGATCATGGGGGTTAAAAATAATATTAAAAAATAATAACTTGACTGTAAAGCGTGAAAGATTGATTCCATTCATTATTAATAAGGACGGTTGGTTATGTTCCTTTTTTTATATCAGGACGTCGATTTCCGATTTAGTCATAGATATTTTATCCCATGAATCTGTTTTTTCTGTAACGATATGAAAAATAAATTAAAAATCCTGATGGTTTTTTCTGAAATTGCTCCTTTTTCAAAAACGGGAGGATTGGCAGATGTGGGAGGTGCGCTCCCTAAATTTTTAAAAGATATGGACCATGATGTAAGAATTATAACCCCGCAGTACCTGGCTATCAATGAGAGAAAGTATATATTGCGTGATGTGATTCGGTTGCAGAATATTGAAGTTCCGATTGGTAAAAAAAATGTAAAGATCAATGTGAAATCCGCTTTTCTTCCGAATTCGAAAGTTCAAGTTTATTTTATCAATCATAAATCACTCTTTTTCAGAAGCGGCTTGTACGTTGATCCAAGAAATGGTAACGACTATCCTGATAATGACAAACGATTTACTGTTTTTTCAAGAGGTGTTTTAGAAACATTAAACAAGCTTCAATGGCAGCCGGATATTATTCATTGCAACGATTGGCAAACAGGCCTTATTCCGTTTTTTCTTAAAACAGCTTTTAAGGATGATCCATTCTTCAATCATACGTATTCAATGTTTACAATTCATAATGTTGCCTATCAGGGGAATTATTCGGTCGATTCTGTTAAAGAAATCGGTATCGATCATGAATATTGTAAATCCGGAGGGCCTCTTGAGTTTCATGGGAAGTGCAGTTTTTTAAAGTCAGGCATCGTCTTTGCAGATATAGTCAATACGGTTAGCGAGAATTATGCTCGGGAAGTACAATCTTCATCTGATTTTGGGTGTGGATTTGAGAATATTATACGATCCAGAAAAAACGATTTTTTTGGTGTGCTTAATGGTATTGATGATACGGTTTGGAATCCAGAAACAGATACTTATATCCCCGAAAATTATAATATTAACGATTTGGATAATAAAAAGCTGAATAAGGAAGCGCTTCTCAATGAATTGTCTTTGCCATATGAGCAGGAGGTTCCGGTCGTTTCCATGATTACAAGACTTGTTGACCAAAAGGGAATTGACTTGATTTATGATGTTTTTGATGAAATAATGCGCTTGAAGATGTTTTTTATCTTGCTGGGAGTTGGTCATGAATCGTATCATCGTTTTTTTAAACAAGCGCAAAAAAAATACAAAGATCGATTTCGGGTGAATCTGACTTTCAACGAACGGCTGGCTCATCTTTTCATTGCAGGTTCAGATATTTTTCTGATGCCGTCCAAAACCGAGCCGTGCGGTTTAACACAATTATATGGTTTGAAATATGGCACAGTACCTCTGGTTCATAAAACCGGTGGATTGGCAGATACAATACATCCCTTCGATTCGGATGCTGATAAAGGAAATGGATTTGTTATTGATAAATATGATTCCAAGCAGTTGTTGAAAGCGATTAGACAGGCTGTTAAGCAATACAGCGATCAAAAGACGTGGATTCGTATCATGAGGAATGGAATGAAAGAAGATTATTCATGGAACGTCTCTGCCAAAAAGTATGTTCAGCTTTATAATAAATGTATTTCCAAAAAGAAATAGCAGTAACATTTGTTATATCCATGAAAAATAATGTAAGTTTTTGAGGATATTAAAATGCACGGCATCAGTATCTCGGTTAATTATGTCGGTACACATTTAGATATTGTTTTATTGGTTATCTCCGGTTATATCGATACGACCACCTGTCAGGAACTTGCAAAAGCATTTAAAGATCTTATTCAACAAAAAAGATATTTTTTTATAACGGATATCAGTGATGTCACCTATATCAGCAGTGCAGGATGGGGAGTTTTTGTCGGGGAGATAAAAAACATACGGGATAAGGGTGGAGATTTGAAAGTTGTACAGATGAGCCAGGAATTGTTTGAAGTTTTCGAAATGCTCGAATTTCATCGTATTTTGAATTATTATGATACAATCGAGGAAGCCATAAACGAATTCGATATTATCCGCGGTATAGATATTACAAAAATGGATCCTCAGGTAAAGAAAGTTCTTGCAAAACAAAACAGACAGTTGTCTTTTTCCCAAGGATCCATGAATGTTCAAAATCGAAAAAGCAGTGTTAAGCCACAGCCGAAAAGCAACAAGCTTAAACAGAAAGATTTTCCACTCAATGAAAAGATAAAAATGATCGTTGTTGAGAATCCGTTCTGGGGAATCAAATCGATCCGTAAACAATTGAGAAACCCAAAATATGGTTCGGTACGAGTTGGATGGATTCGTATGCACTCTATTTTGAGAAGCTTGAATTTGGAAACAAAAGAGAAAAGATACCGATTTTATCGTTCAAGATGACATATAAAATAAATAATCGTTTTTTAGATGAATAGCATCCTGTTAACGGATGTTTTTTTGTATCTTAAATTGAAATGTTTGATGGTATGTTATTTGCAAACTATTTTCTTTTGTTGTAATGCATCATCTATTGAGAGGATAAGTTCATGATAGTATATTTTTTAAAAAAGAGATATAAGATTATTCAATATGTGTTTGTATTGGGATTTTTTCTTATTTTCAATGGAACGGCCAATTTATATGCTCAGTCTGAGCTTGATTTGAAATGGAGCAAAACCGCCAGTTCGTTGACTGTTTTTCAACCAGGAGATGCAGTTAGAATTCAGATATGGGAATTATACGAGGAAGAAAGAAGAAACTTGAATCTGAGTAATGATTATCCAATAAACGCCGAGGGGTATATCATCATGCCTCTTATTGGAGAAGTTAA
The DNA here is from genome assembly GCA_964617625.1 of uncultured bacterium. Classification (GTDB taxonomy): domain Bacteria; phylum Zhuqueibacterota; class QNDG01; order QNDG01; family DSAB01; genus CAZTZL01. The sequence continues at coordinate 27,992 of CAZTZL010000013.1, read as the reverse complement.
GGTGAAGGGGCTCACCTCTTATGAGTTGATGCAGTATTTGGAGGAAAGATTCAGGGCATATTTAAGGAATCCGTTTGTATATGTACGGCCTTTGATTCGTTTAACATTACAGGGTGCTTTCAACAAGCCTGGGGCATATCGAGTGGATCCTTCGAGTTCTCTATGGGATCTGGTCGCTTTGGCGGGCGGTCCGGCCAGAGGATGTGATTTGAAAGGTATGTGGGTTGAAAGGGGAGGGAAAGTGATCATAGACGAATTATTGAACAGTTTTGAAAAAGGATTCTCACTTGAGGATGTCGGGATTGAATCGGGTGATCAAATTATGGCTCCTATGCAAACCGGATTGAATCTGGGTTTGATTTTATCCATGATCAATCTTGTTACCTCCGTGGTCTTATTATACATAAGACTGCGTTATCGAATATAATCGGATTTTTACTATTATTTAATTTTGTTTGAAGGGACTAAAATGGAAGATTTTTTTGAAGAACAGGTGAATGAAACCGAATATTTTAATGTCAGTCAATATTTAAAAGGCATATTAAAGCGATGGTGGATTGTTCTTATTGTTACTGTTGTCATTTCTGTACCGTGGATAATATATCTTAAGGGACAACCTCCTGTTTATGAAGCCGAAACATGGATCAGTTTTGAAAACGTTACAGGCGCTGTACCCGAAAATTTGATTCAGAGCCGTATTATGAAATTAAAGAGCCGAAGCTTTGCTGAGGAAGTCACTGCAGAATTGGGGCTGACACTTGAACTAACCCAGCAAGAAGATCTTCCGGAAGTAAAACGCCAGGATATATTTCAAAAATTTTCCACAACGATGAATCCTGTTGCAGGATTTTATTCTATCCATATTTCTCCAATGGGGACCTGTACGTTATTTTATGAAAATAAACTGCTTGACAGTTTGGATACAGAGAAAATTGTGGACGATACAGTTGAATACAATGGAATTATTTTTAAACTTAATCCAAATGTTATACATGATCGACCTCAAATAGATTTTAAAATTAAAGATTTCAGAGGAACCGTAAAATCCTTAATTGATCGGGAAGACATTGGAACAAGCCGTGATGGTGACCTAATGAGGATCACTTTGAGTGACGCGGATCCGCACTTGGCAAGCCGTACTGTAAATATGTTAGCTGAAATTTTTATAAAAAAGAGTATTGAAATGGGAAAAGAGGCCAATCGGTTTATGCGGAATTATTTAGAAAATCAATTGGGAGTTGTTCAACAGCAATTGAACCAATCTGATTATCAATTGAAAAAATTTCGTAATACTCACATTATTGGTTTGGATCGTGAAACCCAGGATATTATAGCAAGGTTGGACGCAATCGATAGAAATATAAATGAATGCACTTTGAACAAAGAAGAATTGGGACTGCTTATTAATAAATTAGATCCGAGTGTTTCTGATTTTGAAGCCGGAACGTCCACTCGTTTTATTTACAGTCAGCTTGCATCACAATCTGTTTTTAAAGGCGATGCAGAAATGGCTGTTGCAAGACAGGAACTGAACGAATTATATCAGCAAAGGGGTGATTTACACCAGCGCGGGTTTCCCGAACTTAATCCTGTAATTATGGAAATCAGCGAGAAAGTGACATTGGTAGAAGAAAAGATATATCAATTGTCTAAAGCAAAAATAATAGAGCTGGGAAAACAAATCTCAGATTTACAAAAAGAAAAAATAGAATTTCATAAAGAGTTGGATACTCATCCCGAAGAAGAACTCAAACTTATCAAATTGACCAGACAGAGAACCGCCAATGAAGAAATCTATGAATTGCTTTTAAAGCGATACAAAGAAGCACAAATTTCCGAAGCAGTCGCTTCCGAGAATGTGTCGATTCTTGATCCTGCAATACCGCCATTACAACCAATCAATGCCGGCAAGAAAAAGAAAGCTGCGTTTGGATTCATTTTTGGATTGTTAATGGGAGTCGGTGTTTCTTTGATCCTTGAAATTGCCGATAAAAGTATCAAGACCCAGGAAGATGTGAAACGATATTTAAAATTACCGATTTTAGGTATTATTCCGAATGTAAAATTTGATAATTATGAAATACAAGATTCTGAAAAAGCCAAAAGCATCAGCTCGCAGATTGTAACACACGATTATTCTCCAACTCCTGTGGGAGAAGCTTACCGTTCTTTACGTACAGCTCTTTTATATTCAAAGAAAATCGGGGCGATTCGTTCCCTGGTGATCAGCAGTGTTTTCCCCAGTGAAGGAAAATCCTTTACAGCAGCAAATGTAGCAATCACGTTGGCACAACAAAAATCAAAAACCCTGCTCATTGATGCGGATTTGAGACGGGGAGTGTTGCATAATAATTTTAACTGTCCCAAAAAACCAGGATTGACAAATTATTTGACAGGTGTCGTCCCGCTGGAGACCATTTTAAATGAAACATATGTACCGAATTTGTCATTGATTACATGCGGTTCTTTGATACCGAATCCGTCGGAACTTTTAGGTTCTGAAAAAATGAAGCGTTTTATCGAAGGCATTACAAAACGTTTTGATTTTGTTGTTTTTGATACACCTCCTCTTATTGCTGCGACTGATGCAGTGGTTTTGGGAACTTTTGTCGACGGTGTTTCTGTTGTCGTTCGTGCAGGTAAAACAAAGAGAGAAGAAATCCAGAGGAAATTGGAATTGTTTAATAATGTTCAAGCCAGAATGATCGGAATCATTTTAAATGGGGCGGGTATTGAAATTGCCCACGAAGGATACAGTTATTATTCGTATTAGGAATGCATAAGAATGAATTTTTTAGTCACTGGAGGAGCGGGTTTTATTGGGTCGCATCTATGTGAAAGGCTAATTTCTGCTGGACATCATGTTATTTGTTTAGATAATTTTAATACCTATTATGATCCGGGGATCAAGCGGCAAAATATTGAAATCGCTCTTTCCAATAAGAATTATCGACTGATAGAAGGAGATATTCTGGATTGGGATCTTTTGCAGAATGTTTTCCAGAAAAACACTCTTGATGTCATTATTCATCTGGCAGCCCGTGCAGGTGTGCGGCCCTCTATTCAAGAACCCCGCCTTTATCAAAAAGTGAATGTTGAGGGCTCCGTTAATTTGTTGGAACTCAGCGTTCGAAACAACATACACAAATTTGTCTTCGCTTCATCTTCTTCGGTATACGGGAACAATAAGAAAGTACCGTTTTCTGAATCGGACCCAGTGGACCATCCGATTTCACCATATGCTGCCACAAAAAAAGCAGGTGAATTGATTGCTTCAACATACAGTTCTCTTTATCCAATATCGATTACCTGCCTCCGTTTTTTTACAGTTTATGGTGAAAGACAGCGTCCCGATATGGCAATACATAAATTTACACGGCTTATTGACCAGGGCAAGGAAATTCCGGTTTTTGGAGATGGAACAAGTCAAAGGGACTATACTTACATCAGTGATATCCTGGACGGTATAGAAAATTCGATTGATCAATGTGATGGATACAAAGTATACAATCTGGGGAATTCGCAGACAATAGAATTAAATAATCTTATCGGGCTTATTGAGAAAAATTTGGATAAAAAAGCAAAAATAAAATCGTTTCCAATTCAGCCCGGCGATGTACCGATTACATATGCAGATATTACGTTGGCAGAAAAAGAGATCAATTATCATCCGAATTATTCGATAGAAAAAGGAATCGAAAGATTTATTGCGTGGTATAGAAAAGAAAAATCCTAATTTTTTGTCAAGAGTAGTTTATAAAGCGTATTAATAACAGGAAGATCATCGGATGCAATGAAAATAATTGTTTGTATTTATATAAAAAATATTATTCCGGAGTGCGGCCAATTTTTCTAATAATATGTATGCGTTTTTTGAAGTCGGTTTTTAATTATGGATATAGATAGTTAAATGTCTATCCAGATTTGAGGAATTATGATTCGGGAAAAAGAAATCTTCCTGATCCGGTTAATAAAAATAACGGATTCTTTGACTATTTTTCTCTCATTCTTTTTTTCATATTTTATTACGTTTCATGTTCGCAAGGCACTGGGCGTGGTATTTTGGGAGAATTTTGAGAGTTTCTTTCAAAAATATCTGTTGCTGGGGATTATTGCAGTGCCTGTTTGGATTACGACGATGTCTGTCAGCGGAGTCTATCAGAATTTTAGAACAAAAACCTTTTCAGAAACGTTGTGGAAGTTTATCCAATCTGGCGGGTTGACCGTGGTGAGTCTCGGAAGCATTACATTTTTATTTAAAATGCAACTTGCCAGCCGTTCGTATATCGCTGTTTTTATACTGACAGCGATTTTTTTATTGAGCATCGAAAGATTTATATTTTTAAAAATACTGCAGATTATATGGGAAAAGGGATATAACCAGATTAATTTGCTCATTGTGGGAACCGGCAAGCGCGCACAAAATTTTATAAGTATTATCAAGGAGCATGCTGATTGGGGATTTCAGATTGTCGGTTTAATAGATGATGATCCCAAACTGCTTGGGAAAGAAATTATGGATTATCCAATTATCGGCAGAATACACGATATACCGAAAGTGCTCCGTCACACCGTGATTGACCGCGTTATATTCATTGTCCCCCGCTTGTGGTTGAACCGGATTGAAGAAGCCATTTACCATTGTGAAAGGGAGGGAATATCCACCGCTGTTTCTGTTGATTTATTTCAACCCAAACTGGCACAACTTCAATTGTCCAATCTGGCCGGTATCCCTCTGATTCTTTATCAAACATCCATGGCCAAGGAATGGCAGTTGTTTATAAAAAGGACGCTGGATATAAGTCTCTCCTTTATTGCACTTGTTCTTTTATCTCCCATTCTTTTGTTCACGATAATTGGAATAAAACTATCTTCGAAAGGCCCCGTTTTTTTCAGTCAGATTCGCTGTGGATTGAACGGAAGGAAATTTACATTACATAAATTTCGATCGATGTACGTTGGAGCGGATATTCGAAAGAAGGAGCTGGAGCGGCAGAATGAGATGAACGGTCCGGTTTTTAAAATGAAACGTGATCCCAGGGTTACGCCGTTTGGTCGGTTTATGCGGAAATTCAGTATCGATGAACTTCCCCAATTGTTCAATGTATTCAGAGGGGATATGAGTCTGGTTGGTCCGAGACCGCCGCTGCCAACCGAGGTTGCAATGTATCAGAGCTGGCAAAGGCGGCGCCTAAGTATGAAACCAGGATTGACCTGTATCTGGCAGGTAAGTGGTCGAAGCAGGATCGATTTTGACAGATGGATGGAGATGGATCTGGAGTATATAGATAAATTTTCACTATGGTTCGATTTTAGAATTCTATTTCGAACCTTCTTTGTGGTGGTTACAGGTTATGGTGCTGCATAGTTGAAAGAGTTTCTATCAACTATTTTAGTACAATGAAAACCTGAACAGATGAAATATTATAAATGGAAATTTCTGATGATGGATAGGTTATTCATGAATTTTAGTATTTAACCGGAGGGAACAGTCGTGCACATTTGTGTTGTCGGTACAGGGTATGTGGGTTTGGTGACAGGGACATGTTTTTCTGAATTTGGCGTGGATGTCACCTGCGTCGATATTGACGAACAAAAAGTTGAAAAACTTAAAAATGGTATCGTTCCTATTTATGAACCCGGTCTGGATGTGATGATTGTTCGAAATATGAAGGAAGGCCGTCTTAATTTTACGACAGATATTTCCTCGGCTGTTCAAAATTCACTGGTTATTTTTATTGCAGTAGGCACTCCTCCTAAATCGGACGGATCGGCCGATTTGCAGTATGTCGAACAGGTAGCCAGGACCATCGCGCTTTCAATGAATGGGTATAAAGTGATCGTGAACAAAAGCACGGCCCCCGTCGGTACAGGAAACTGGATTAAAGAGGTTATTCGAAAAAGCCAGAAAAATGATCATCGATTCAGTGTGGTTTCCAATCCGGAATTTCTCCGTGAAGGATCTGCCATCGAAGATTTTATGAGACCGGACCGTGTTGTCATTGGCGCAGAAGATCCGGAAGCAATAGCGATTATTAAAGATTTATATGCGCCCCTCTATTTGATTGAAACGCCTTTTGTCATTACCAATCTTGCGACTGCCGAGTTGATCAAGTATGCCTCCAATGCCTTTCTGGCAACGAAAATATCGTTTATTAATGAATTGGCAAATCTTTGTGATCGTGTACAGGCAGATGTTCATCACGTTGCCAAAGGAATGGGACTGGACCGAAGAATTGGATCTAAATTTTTACATCCCGGTCCGGGATTCGGAGGATCGTGTTTTCCGAAAGATACCAGCGCGCTTGTGGAAATGTCAAAAGAAAAGAACTATGAATTTAAAATTGTCAAAGCCACATTGGAGGTGAATCAGCAGCAGCGGCGGATAGCATTCGAGAAAATCGAAACTGTATCGGGGAAACTGAAAGGGAAAACCATCGGAATTCTCGGTCTTTCTTTCAAACCCAACACCGACGATATGCGGGATGCTCCCTCAATTCCTATTATTGATTTGATTCAGAAATCGGGCGCTTATGTCAAGGCATTCGACCCCGTTGCAATGGAAGAAGCAAGGAAAGTGCTTAAGAATGTGACCTTTTGCAAAGACGTTTACGATACTGCAAAGGATGTGGATGTGCTCGTTTTCATGACAGAGTGGAATCAGTTTCGCAAACTCGATATGAATCGTTTGAAAAAATTAATGCGAGTACCGACTATTGTGGATCTGCGGAATATTTATGAACCTGAAAAAATGATGGAGTATGGATTTAAATACGTGGCAGTCGGACGATAGAATCCTGCGGAATTCATGTTTCAAGGAAAAAGCATAACAATAGATAAAAAACGTCTTCACATACTCATGGTTGCACCGGAACCTATTTTTGAACCCAGAGGAACGCCTTTGAGCGTGGTTGGACGCTTGAAGGCACTTTCAGATATGGGCCATTATGTGGATCTGGTTACCTATCCTTTTGGCCGGAATGTGGACTTTCCCAATGTGTGTATTTATCGTACCGGTTCTTTCCCGGGAATCCGCCGGATTAAAATCGGTCCGTCCATATATAAGATTCCCTTGGATTTTCTTTTGTTTATTAAGACGATTTTGATGGTTTTTAAAAAAAGGTATCATCTGATTCATACGCACGAGGAAGCGGGTTTGTGGGGACTTGTTGTTTCCAGAATGTTCGGCATTCCTCATATTTATGATATGCACTCCAGTCTTCCGCAGCAGTTGACCAATTTCAAATTCACCCGATCTCGTTTCTGGATCGGACTTTTCGAGAGTATGGAAAAGTGGATTCTCAAATACTCTTCCGGGGTCATCACAATCTGTCAGGATCTTTTTGATTATGTTCAAAAACTTGTGCCTGAAAGGAGCTCCGAACTGATTGAGAACGTTGTCGAATACAGTTCGATTTTCGGTGAAAAAGATGAGTCCGAAGATATTGTTGCCCGGTATCGATTGGAAAAAAAGAAAGTGATCCTTTATGCAGGGACATTCGAATCCTATCAGGGGCTTGAGCTGTTGATCGATTCTGCTGAACATGTCGTTCAAAAAATTAAATCCGTTGTCTTTCTGCTTGTGGGCGGACATCACGATCAGGTCGAGTTGTATCGAAAAATGGTGCAGGAGAAACATCTCGGCAATCATTTTGTTTTTACCGGTCAAGTCTCACCAGAAAATGTCAACAGTTATATTCGCTGTGCCGATGTTTTGGTTTCCCCTCGGATGGCGGGAACCAATACACCGCTAAAAATATACAGCTACCTTCGTTCCGGCGTGCCCATTGTCGCAACTCGTTTGTGGACGCATACACAGGTGTTGTCCGATGAAGAGTCGGTTCTTACCGGACCGACCGGCGAGCAATTTGCCAATGGAATCTATACGGTTCTTCTCAATCAAAAACAGGCGTATCAACTGAGTAAAAACGCAAAAATGCTGGCTGAGAAAAAATACAGCTATTCAAGATATATTGAAAAATTGAATGCGGTGATCCGTCTGGCGATGAAAAGGGGAATGTAGATATGTGCGGTATTTGCGGTGTTTTATATTTCGACAGAGGGAGGAAAGTCGAAGAAGCCGTTCTGAAACGGATGTGCGATACACTTTATCATCGGGGACCGGATGATGAGGGCTGGATAGTCGCAGGCCCCGTGGGTCTTGGCATGCGGAGGCTTTCGATTATCGATTTATCCACGGGCCACCAGCCATTATCGAATGAAGATGGCATTGTCCAGATTGTGTTTAACGGTGAAATATATAACTACAGAACAATTCGCCCGGAGCTCGAAAAAGAAGGGCACCGCTTTAAAACCACAAGCGATACTGAATCAATATTACACGGCTATGAGATGTGGGGAGAGGATGTATGCAGCCATTTAAACGGGATGTTTGGTTTTGCGATCTGGGATGAGAGAAAGCGAAAACTGTTTATTGCAAGGGACCGCATCGGCATCAAGCCGCTCTATTATTATCAGGATCATGAAAAACTCGTTTTCGGATCGGAAATCAAAGCCATCCTTCAGTGTCCTGATATTCAGAAAGACATTGATCTTGCGGCACTCAATCACTATCTTACGTTCGAATATATACCCGCTCCTTTGTCGATCTTTAAAAAAGTAAGAAAATTGCTTCCAGGCCACTGGCTAACATGGCAGGAGGGCAGGATTAATATTCAACCCTACTGGCGGCTCGTGCCGGAAGAGAGGCCCTGGAAAGAGAAAGAGGCAAAAGAAAAACTGTCGGAATTATTAAAAGACGCAGTGAATCTCAGACTCGTTTCCGATGTTCCGCTGGGCGCGTTTTTATCCGGAGGAATCGATTCTTCCATCGTGGTTTCGCAGATGGCAGGATTGATGGACCGGCCCGTTAAAACATTTTCAATCGGATTCAAGGAATCTTCCTACAATGAATTGAAATATGCCCGAGCTGTGGCCAATCAATACGGTACGGAACATCACGAATTTACCATCGAAGCGAAAGCGTTGGAATTGACTGAAACACTCATTCGTCACCTTGATGAACCACTGGGCGATTTTTCGATTTTTCCAACTTATCTTGTTTCCAAAATGGCAAGAGATTATGTGACAGTTTGCCTTTCCGGCGACGGCGGTGATGAACTTTTTGCCGGATACGATACGTACCGGGCACATCGGTTCGACCGGAAATATTATCACTGGTGGCCTAAATTTGTCAAGCGGGGAATTATCGAAAAAACGGCGCAGTGGCTGCAGCCGACCGAACAAAAGAAAGGTCCCGTCAACAGTTTCAAACGGTTCGTTGAGGGGACAAAACTTCCCAAGTCGCTATACCATGCCCGCTGGATGGTTTTTCTTCAGGAATGGGAGCGGCAGCAGCTTTTCTCTGCGGATGCGCTTCAGCATATCGGACCTGACGAGGCCTACGCTACGATTCACCGGTACAGCCGGGAAGCCGAAGGTCTGGATGATGTGACGCGCACGGGATACATCGATGCAAAAACCTATCTGGTGGACGACATTCTGGTCAAAGTGGACCGGATGTCCATGGCAGCTTCGCTCGAAGCCAGAGTCCCCTATCTGGATCACCGGATTGTTGAATTTGCTTTTACATTGCCGCCGCATCTGAAGATGAAGGGATTCGACACCAAGGTATTTTTAAAAGAGACGTTCCGGGACGCGCTGCCGAAAGAAGTACAGAAACGGGACAAACAGGGATTCAGCATTCCGATCAAAAACTGGATACGGAATGATTTGAAGGAAATGCTGCTGGATCTTCTGGACGCAAAGAAAATCGGACAGCAAGGATTTTTTAATCCCGATTTTGTTTCACGGCTGGTGAATGAGCATTTAAACGGACTTGAAAACCACAGTCACAAACTCTGGGCGCTGATGGTTTTTGAGCAATGGCACGAAATCTATGCAAAATAGAATTTATATAAAGGAAAGGTTCTTTCTGGCTATTCATCTAAACGAGATGGGAATTGGAAATGAAATTGAATGATATGATCCCGCAGATTCGCGATTACTGGAACGAACGGATTCACGATCTTGAGATGACGGAGTATCCTGTCGGAACAGAGGGTTTCTTCAGCGATCTGGAAGCCTACCGGTTCGACAAACTCAATTATCTGCCCAAGGCGGTCGATTTTTCAGGTTGTCGTGGAAAGTGCATTCTGGAAATCGGATGCGGCATCGGCATTGATCTTGTCCGTTTTGCAGAAGGCGGTGCGGATGTCACAGGGGTTGATCTTTCGAAAACGGCCATTGACCTGGCCCGGCAAAATTTTAAATATCATCATGCCAAAGGCAAACTGATTGTGATGGACGGGGAGGCCCTCGAATTCCCTAACAATGCATTTGATGTGGTTTATGCGCATGGGGTCTTGCAATATACAGCCGATCCTTATAAAATGATCACGGAAGCCCATCGTGTTTTAAAACCGGGCGGTCAATTCATCGGCATGGTCTATAACAGAAAAGGCTGGCTTAATGTGATGTCCAAGTTTTTTAAAGTGGGTCTGGAACATGAAGATGCTCCTGTACTGGAGAAATACACGATTAAAGAGTTCAGAAAAATGCTTGCTCCATTTTCTTCGGTTCACATCGTTCCCGAGCGGTTTCCGGTTAAATCCCGTCTTCACGGAGGGGTCAAGGGATTTCTTTTTAACACGGTTTTTGTCGGGGCGTTTAATTTAATTCCGAGACCGCTGGTGCGCAATTCGGGCTGGCATCTTATGGGATTTGCAAGAAAGCAGGGATAGATGAAAAGAGATCTGAAAAAATTGACCGATCAGACATTTGATGTGTTGATTGTCGGAGGGGGGATTTACGGAGCGACTGCCGCATGGGACGCTGTGTCCCGCGGGCTGTCTGTGGCATTGATCGAGAAAGGGGATTTCGGAGGAGCAACATCAGCCAACAGTTTAAAAATCGTCCACGGTGGATTGCGCTATCTTCAGACGTTGGATATCGGACGGATGCGGGAATCCATCCGGGAGAGGCGCACATTCCTCAGAATCGCGCCGCATCTCGTTTATCCGCTTTCCTGCCTCATGCCGACGTACGGGCATTTCATGAAAGGCCGGGAGGTGATGATTGCGGGCATGCTGATGAACGATCTGATCAGTTTTGACCGCAATTTCAGTGTAGATCCTGCAAAGAAAATTCCTCCGGGCAAAACGATTTCGAAAAAAGCCTGTTTGAAAATCATCCCGTATATTCAACAGCAAAAATTGACCGGAGGTGCCCTCTGGACCGACGCGCAGATGTTCAATTCCGAACGTCTGCTTCTTTCGTTTGTACTTTCAGCAGCCCGAAAAGGCGCGGTACCAGCGAATTATATTCAAGCGGAAGGATTTCTCAAATCCGGTGACCGGATCGAGGGGATTCTTGCCAGAGATGTGCTTTCCGGGGATGAACTGGAAATTCGGGCAAAGGTGGTTTTGAACACCTGCGGAGGCTGGGTTAATTCCTTCCTTCATAAAGCAGATGCGGATACACTCGATATGAAACTGTCCACCGCAATGAATCTGGTCATCAACAAACCCATCCTGAAGGAATATGCGGCCGGGATCACAGGGAATTTTAAATCCAAAAGATCCGATGGTTCGGTTTATCACGGACGACGTGTTCTTTTTATGACGCCGTGGCGGCATGTTACCGTTGTGGGAACTTATCACCGGCCGTATGAAGCCGATCCGGATCGACTTCATGTTACGGAAGCGGAGGTCGAAGATTTTCTCGAAGAGGTCAACAGCGCATGGCCGGGATCACCAATAAAACAGGATGAAATTTCCTTTGTTCACAAAGGATTTTTACCCATGGATGGAATTAATCCAAAGACCGGAGAGGTCAATCTCACTCCCCATTTCAGAATCATCGATCATCGCAAAACACAATTGAGGGGGCTGATCAGTATTATAGGTGTAAAATATACGACTGCCAGGGATGTTTCCAAGAGAGCTGTTGATCTGGTATTCCGTATACTAGGTCAAAAACCGGTAAAGAGCATTTCTCATCAAACACAATTATTCGGTGGAGAAATCGATGGTTTCGACCGGTTTATCGCGGAAGGAATGGATCGGCTGTCCTCTGTTTGTTCTACAGAAGTGTCGATGCATCTTATTTGTAATTATGGTTCCGAATATCCGCGACTTCTCCAGATAATTCAGTCCGAACCGGAGATGAAAGCACTTGTCACAGGCTCTTCGGAGGTGCTGACCGCCGAGGTGGTTCACGGAATCCGTGAGGAGATGGCTGTGAAACTGTCGGATATCCTTTTACGGAGAACCGATCTTGGTTCTGCAGGCTATCCGGGACATCCGGTCGTGCAACATTGTGCGGATGTGATGGCAAAAGAGTTGGGATGGGATTCCTTCAGAGTAAAAGATGAGATTGATGCAGTCAAAGCAATCTATTCCATGATCCGGTAATGTTCAACGTGAATGGCTATTGTGAATGGATTTTTATAAAAGATGCGTTTATAAAATCAATAGTTCAACTGCGAAATCAAATGCAGAGGAGAATATTCGAAGCACTTAACGAGCCGTGCAGGAGCTGCGACTCAGTACACCGGAAGAGATTGTTGGAAACGCCTTTGGCGGGTTTGAAATACATAAAGGAATAGGAACCATGAAAAAAGTTTTGGTGACAGGCGCAACCGGTTTTACAGGCGGGTATCTCTGCCGACGTCTTGTAAGTAAAGGATACGAAGTTCGAGGTCTTTCCCTTCCCGGGATGGATACCGATGCACTGGAAAAGGAAGGCGTTCAAATATTTCGGGGAGATTTAACCCAAAAAGAGACTTTGACAGAAGCTATTCGGGGTGTGGATGTGATCTATCACATTGCCGCAGTCTACCGGGAAGAGAATATCCCGAAAAAGGTTTTTTGGGCTGTGAATTGTGAAGGTACAAAAAATCTTTTGGAGGCGGCTAAAAAAGCGAAAGTCAAACGATTTGTCCATTGCAGCACGGTCGGTGTTCAGGGGGACATCAAACATCCTCCAGCTTCTGAAGAAGCTCCCTACAATCCGGGAGACTATTATCAGGAATCCAAAATGGAAGGCGAATTGGCCGCTCTTAATTTTTTCCGGAACAAAGGATTACCCGGTGTGGTCTTTCGGCCTGTAGGTATTTACGGTCCCGGAGACGCACGCTTTCTTAAATTGTTCCGTCATATTCAAAACAGGACATTCAGGATGTTCGGATCCGGTGAAGTGCTTTATCATCTGACCTATATTGATGACCTGATCGATGGTATTTTACTGGTCGGTGAAACACCGAATATAGAGGGAGAAATTTTTACATTAGCCGGTCCGGTTTATACAACTTTAAATGAATTGGTCGAAGTTATAGCAAACGTGCTGGAAGTTAAAATTTCAAAACTTCATGTTCCTGTATGGCCAGTCTGGATGGCCGGCGCTTTGTGCGAGCTCCTCTGCCGACCGGTTCGCATCCATCCGCCGATTTACCGGAGACGCGTGGATTTTTTTATTAAGGACAGGGCTTTTAATATTCAAAAAGCCAAAGACACGCTGGGTTATCGGCCCAGCGTGGATTTATTTACGGGTTTAAAGAAAACAGCTGAATGGTATCGCAAGGAAAAATTATTAACATAAAAGTGGCATATGATGAGTCAAACAGAAACTGTTGAAATCCAGAAGGAATTCTCAAAAAGCGCTGGAAAGCTAACGAAGTACAAGGAACTCATCCTTGGAGAGAAAAGTCTTTTCCGTTTGATGAAATATGAATTCATCATCGGAATTGCGAGCCAGACACCCGGCGCAATCGGATTGCTGCTGCGGAGCAAGCTCTATCCGAAACTTCTTGGGAGCGTGGGAAGAAACGTGCAATTCGGTATAGGTGTGGTTCTTCGGCACCCAAAAAAAATCTACATTGGTGATAATGTAGTGATCGATGATCACTGTGTTCTGGATGCCAAAGGTCAGAACAACCGTGGAATCTTTATCGGAGACAGTGTTTTTATCGGAAGGAACACGATTCTGAATTGCAAGAACGGAGACATTATTTTAGAGGACCGTGTCAATATCGGATTCAACTGTATGATTTTTTCAGCCAGTGAGGTTCGTGTAGGAGCCAGCACGCTCATTGCTGCCTATTGTTATCTGGTAGGCGGAACACACAATTTTGACGATCCATCGATTCCCGTTCTCGATCAGGGGAGATCATCTCTGGGAATCCAAGTGGGTCCGGGCGGATGGATAGGAGCCCATGTTACGGTTTTTGATGGCGTCAAAATTGGTGAGAACGTAATTACTGGTGCGGGATCGATCGTGAATAAAGATCTGGCGGATTTTGTGATTGCTGCCGGAGCGCCGGTGAGAATCATAAAAAGACGACATGTAAAGGAAGAGAAAGAAAGAGAGAAGCCTCCTATCACGATCGCTGTCATGAATTTTAATGGTGAAAAATATTTAGAAGACGCCTTTGATTCAATTTTTAAACTCGATTATCCAAAGATTCGGGAAGTTTTTTTAGTCGACAACAATTCGACGGATAACAGTGTTGTTCTGGTCCGGAAGAAATATCCCGAGGTCAAAATAATTAAAACCGGCGGTAATCGCGGAGCCTGTTTTGCCCGCAATTTGGCTATTCAGGAAGCCCGGTCCGAATTTATTTTTCTGATGGATTATGATGTTGTTTTATCAACCGATGTGTTGACGAAACTTGAAGATGCTTTTTTTAAAAATCCACAGGCGGGCATTGTTAGTGCACAGATTCGTTTTTACGATCAACCTGACAAAATCCAGTATAACGGAGCGCATATTCATTTTGCAGGCGGAGCGATTCAGAACAAACTTGATTCCGAGAAGCCGATTGTGGTGGAAGCTGTTCCCGGAACGGCCTTGCTTGTCGACAAGGATAAAGCGGAAGCAATCGGTTTATTTGATGAAGATTTTTTCTACGGATGGGAAGACGGAGATTTTTCATTTCGTATGACCATTGCCGGTTTTCCGGTTCTGGTTCATCCGAAAGCCGCGGTATTCCATCGCAAAGCAAAACGGGGTCTTCACTGGGTTGATTATCAGGTTCGGAACCGGTGGTGGTTTATATTGAAGACTTATCATTTTCGTACTTTTCTTGTTTTATTACCAGCCATTTTTCTCTATCAGTTGGCAATTTTCTGTTTTATGACAATAAAAGGACATTTTATCTCTTATTGCAAGGGAAGTGTTGCCGTTTTGGCAAGCCTGCCCGGACTTATGAAAAGACGAAAAGCAGTCATGCGAAAAAAAATCGTGTGCGACAGACAGGTATTGCAGGGAGGTAAAATCGATCTGATGGGAGATGTTGAAAGCGGCCTGGCACTAAAAATAGCATCACAGTTGTTTAATTTATTGTTTTTTATTTACTGGCTGTTTGCCAGGTGGTTCATTACGTAGGCTATATTATGAATGGCAAGATGCGGATTATGGTTTTGGTCTCGAGTCATAATATCGGTGGATTCGAGACCAAATTGCATCATCTGGCAAAATTTTTCAATCGGGAAAAGTTTCAGTTGACAGTTCTTCTTATCTATCCTTATTATAAAGCCATGAAAGATTCATTTCGAGTTCGCGAAAACCACATGTCTTTTTTCAGGTGGAAAGATGTCGAGACAATTGAACTTCCAATGAAGCATCGTTATGATGTTTTTTTAATTTTTAAAGTTGCCAGGATCATTCGTGAAATGCGCATAGATCTTCTTTATATCATGGCTTATGGTGCGGGGACATTTATGGGTCCGATAGCGGGAAAGTTAGGCGGTGTCCGCAGGATCGTTCGGGCCAATGATACGATTATTCAGGGTCTTTATCCGGGCATATTAAAATTTCTGGATCGCTGGTTAATCTCCATGACAAATCGAATTGTCGTCCCTTCACTGTTTTTAAAAAATCTGATGATTGAAAAATTGAAAATCAGTCCGTTAAAAATTACAGTAATTCCAAATGCAATCGATCTGTCACAATTTGGTGCCACGCCCGATAAAAAGACTATAAAAACAAAATTGGGACTCCGGAAACAGACTTCTGTAGTGGGCATGATCGCCAATCTTTTACCTGTAAAGGCCCACGATGTGTTGATCAGAGCTGTTCCCGAGGTGATCAAGGTTATTCCTGACACTGTTTTTCTGCTGGCGGGCGATGGTCCGTTAAGGTCGAGTTTGGAATCATTTGTTCAAAAATTGAAAGTTACCGAGCATGTGCAGTTTTTAGGTTATCGATCAGACATTGCGGAACTTGTTAAATCTTTCGATGTCGGTGTATTGTGCTCGAAAATCGAGACGCACGGGATCGTTTTGATAGAAATGATGGCTGCGGGTGTTCCCGTTATTGCACCCGATGTGGGGGGGGTACCCGAGATCGTCAAAGATGACGTGAATGGCCTGTTGACGGTTCAGGGAGATCCGGACCAGTTGGCTGAAAGCATCATTCATTTATTAAGTGATCCGAAAAAAGCTCGACAATTGGGAAAAGCAGGATGGGATCGTGTTCACGAAAATTTTTCCGTGGATCGTATGGTTCGTTCCACGGAAAAGATATTCCAGGACTGTATTTGAAGCAATATCATGATGGATCGGATAGGCTGAAAAAAATTTTACTCAAAAATAGCAGGATAGATTATTGGTCAATGCGATATTCAGGTTAAATGTATAGTATATGAATTCCCCGAATCAAAATACAAGGATTGCCAGCAGTCAAAAAATCGTAGGCAATACGCTCTTTAGTTTTATTTCAGAGATCAGTTTACTTTTTACTTCGATTTTCTATATCATTGCTGCGAACTATTTAAAAGATGTGGCTTATGGAAAGTTTGCATCCGCGCTTGCTTTTGTGGGGCTATTTACACTGCTGGTCATTTTCGGGTTTATTTATTCAATCACAAAATTTATTGTAAAAGAGAGGGAAGATGCGGGGAGGTATATCGGCAATGCCCTCTATATCCAATTTATTTTTACGATTATTTGTTTTGCATTTTGCTATTTGATCGCGTATTTATTCAGAAGTAAATACCCCCTGGATGTTCGATATATAATTATAATTGTCTTTTTTGCGGAAGCGTTTAAATGCTATAATCTGACATTGAGAACTGCCTTTAAAGCTCTCAATGAGTTTCGTTATCCAACCATTGCAGTGTTGATCGAAAGAGTTTCGCTACTGCTTGTAGGCAGCATTTTACTGATTGGAGGATACGGTCTCTATGCGGCCGCATTTGTGCTGTTGTTCTCGCGATTGTTGGGATTTGTTTTACTTGTTTATTTTTCCATTAGAATGCGATACCGGCTGTTTTTAAAACCGGATGTAATTTTAATCCGGGATTTATTGAAAAAGTCCTGGATTTATGTCATCCAAACATTTTTTGGAAAGGTCTTTGATAATATCGATGTGGTCATGATTTCTTTAATGAGAAAATTTGATGAAGTCGGCTGGTATAGTGCCGCACGGCGTATTCTTGAAGGATTGTGGCTGATTCCTAATGTAATTACTGAAGCTGTTTATCCAGAACTTGCGGCCAGATATCTGGTATCCAAATCCTTGGTTTCCAAATTATTTGATAAATCGTATAAATATATGTTAATCGTATCCATTATGGTCAGTATGGGAACGGTTGTCATCGCTTCGGCTTTGATCGATCTGGTATACGGTGCCGATTTTAAAAATGCGGTTTCAGTCCTGATACTTTTGGGTGCTGCTGTGATTCCTTCGTTTCTGCGGTATCTATTTGGTACGACGCTTATTGCAATCAATCTTCAGAAGAATGAAACCTATATTTCTGCAGGGAGAAGCGCTTTCAACGTGGCTGCCAATCTTGCTTTGATTCCAATATATGGTTATATCGGAGCTACTGTTGCGACTGTGGCTACCGAATACATTTCTTTGATTCCCTATTTTGTTCTTTTCAGGAAAGACGGTTTGGTGCATTCCGGTCAATGGCGGTTTCTTTATAAGCCTTTTCTTGCGCTTCTTGCTGTCTTGCCGATTCCGTTTTTATTGAATTCATGGAATAAATTTTTACTATTCTTTATCGTGCTCTCCGGCTATGTTATAATGATCTATATTTTAAAAACATTTGAAAGGGATGAGATCAATATTTTTTATCATTTTTTAAAAGTGAAGATATTAAAGAAAAATGCTACCAGGAGACAATGATCTACAAAGTATATGTCAAGAAGATTTGTATTATTTGGTCATTTTATATAAATTGCTTAATTGCAGGAAATTTATGGATTATCAAAAATTTAAAGACCAGTGTGATTGTTGAGAATAAATTGATTGATATCCAAACTGTTTTGAAGTATCGGGATGGCCGATTATTTAAGATTTTATGACAAGAGATACAGTAAAATTTTTTAAGACAGCAGGAATCGTTAGTTTTGTCGGACTTCTTATTGTAGGCGTTGGGAAAGTGATTTACGTTTTCCCGATTGAAAAAGTATTTCGTTATCCCTTTCTGGTTATTTATTATTTTTATACGGGTTTGTTTCTTTTTGCTTTTTGTGTCTGGATATGGACCAAACTTAAAAAGCAAATTCCGATCCGGGCCAGGGGGGAAAATATATTGATTATTGCTCCACATCAGGATGATGGTGTCGCAATGGCTGGAGGATTTGCGATACAAACCTTGGGCAGGGGCGGTCGAGTAAGCGTTTTGTTTGTCACGGAAGTAGAAGGAACAAAAGGGGAATTGAGAAAGCGTGAAGCAATCCGGGCCTGGCAAAGCATTGGGGTCCCTCAAAAGGATATTCATTTTATGGGGTACAATAATCCTTCTGGCTTGTTGAACACAATAGAAATTCGGGCTTGTATACAAAAAATGGTTATCTGGCTTGCTGGAATTCGTCCAAAACTCATTTTTATTCCTTCTTATGAAGGTGGTCATTTTCAGCACGATGTGGTCAATTATATTGTATCCAAAGCATTTGAAAAAACAGGATTGAAGGGGACCAATATTTTTGAGGCATCCCTGTATAATTTTTATTATTCTTTGATAAGCACCCCGGAGAAGGTGCTGGCCAGTTTAAGAATGTTGATTCCGCTTTGGAGCAACAATTATCCGCCGGAGTTTATTCGGAAAGATCCAGTGTACTCTCTGATTATGACACGGGATGAGCTCCAGATGAAGAAGGTGATGTTGAATCAGTTTGTTTCACAGAATCCAAATGCATTAATATCACGTTTCGGTTATCCAGACCGATATCAAAAATACCGTCCTTATGATTATTCCAAACCTCCTTTTAATTATGAGCATTCCCTGGCGAAGAAGATTAATATTCTTAAAACACTTCCCGTCATTGGTACAATAGTCACCAAACAAATTAGATGGACAAAAACAATACATCCCAATCCAGATTATGAGATAACAAGAATTCCGTTGATATAAATTATGAACACATATCACATTGACATTATTCAAGACGAACTTCGATTTCATCAGATTAAAAAAGAATGGGACGATCTGATAAAAAAGGATCCTAAAGCTACTCTGTTTCAGTTGTGGGATTGGAAACATACTATATGGACCCATACGAAAGCTGCAAAGGATCAATTGAATATTGTACTTGTGCATTATCAGGCTGAAAATGACAAAATATTGTGCGGGATTTTCCCTTTTTGCATAAAAAACTACCGTATTTTTGGTTTGGGAATAAAAGTCTTTGAATTTATCGGAAATCAATTTACGGACTTTGAAAGCGGGATTGTTGATCCGAACCATGAAACTGGCACACTGCAGGTTCTTGCGGATTGGATTACAAAACAGAAACCGTTTTTTGATTTGATGGACATGAATCATTTGTTTTGGAAACGAGAGAATTTGGATTGGTTTTATAATAAATTAATCGATAATAGAAATGATGTGAAAATTCGGAAGGTGTCCGTTTCACCCTATTTAACTTTGAGTTCGCCAGAAACCGTTTTTGATAATTTATATGATTTGGGATTTTCAAAATATCTAAAGAGGAAGATTCGGAAGTTGGGCAAGGATTTCTCGTACGAATTTAAGACACTTCATGATAAAAAGGAATTGGAACTCTATTTTACGGATTTTATCAGGTTGAACAGAATGCGTTCTAAAGACAAACTGCAGAAAGGTGTTTTCCGGAACGAACAAACAGTGGAACTGTTTCGGGCAATCGCCTGTCGATTTTTGGAAATGGATATACTTCGGTTTCATGTCCTTTTATTGAATCATCAGACAGTGGCTTGCCTATTCAATTTTAATTGGAAACAAAAAGCTTACTTTTATCAAAGTGGCATTGATCTTGCTTATAGAAAATACAGTGTGGGACATCTGTGCCATTATTTTGCAGTAGAGAGGGCCCTGCAAGCAGGAAACAGAGAGTATGATTTTCTGAACGGTGCTGAAACTTATAAATCACAATGGACACAAAGCAGCCGTGATATTTATCGAATGCAAATTGTCAGTTCACCCAATAAAACACAATGGTTTCTTGGTTGTGAAAGCATCCGGCGTTCTCTTTATGACAGCAGGTTTTTAAAGTGGTTTTATTTTGCTTTTAAGCATTGATCCTCAGGTTAAACTGTATGGAGGGATTGATGATAACAAAAAATTGCAGATTAATCAAATACATTGTACTGGGTATGTTTCTCATATTCAAAAATATTGTATTTGCTCAGCCTTCATCACTTTATTTTAATGATGTCGGAGCAACTGAAGGTTGTGAAGCTTCTTTGAACTCGCACGGCGGGGGTTTTTTTGATTATAATGGTGACGGCTGGGCCGATATTTTTGTCGTGCACAATTTCAGCGTGATTCCCGATTTTTATAAAGATCATGCACTTTTTAAAAACCGAGGGGAAAACTCTTCGAATGGAGCCTTTGAATACTATACGAATCTGGCAGGGACAGCCGGTTATAATACCAGTGCACAGGGATTCACAGCCGGTGATTATGATAACGATGGTGATGTGGATATGTGTGTCGGTATGGGTTATTATTATTTGCCAAAAACAGCTACGGGTCTGACTCAGCTTTATCGTAACAATGGTAATAATACATTTACGGATATTACAACCTGGTCCGATGTAGGAGTGGCTCATAACAGACAGGGCCGTTCCCTGATTTCTTTTGATTATGATAATGACGGATGGCTTGATCTTTTGGTTGAAACGACGCCGCTTCTCGATTTGTTGAGAAACAATGGGGGGCTCTCATTTTCTTTCGTAACCCGGCAAGTTAATCTTACGGTAACCACGGATGGTGATGATTTGTGGGGTTTTGCCATAGGCGATGTGGACAATGACAATGATTTGGATATTTATTTCCCACGCACATCTGGTAATTCCATATTTTATAGGAACGACGGCGATGGTACGTTTACCAATGCGACAAGTGCGAGCGGCTTGCCATCGGATGACTTGAATCAGGGAGCTGTTTTCTTTGATTATAATAATGACGGGTGGCTGGATCTATTTATACGCGGCTCTCAATACTATAAAAAAAATTCGATTTGCCGGTTATATAAAAATAATGGAAACGGGACATTTGTAAATGTAACCTCGATGTCCGGAATTGCCTATGTCCCGCCTGGAGAGGAGTACGGAGGAGGGTTGACCATTGGTGATTTCGATAATGACGGATATATCGATTTATATGTTGTCGATCCTAAAGCCAATGGGAACCGGTTTTTTTATAACAACGGAAATGGAACATTTACTAATATTGCGGCCGCAGTGAATCTCAGGAATAATCAAAATTACTGGTGTGCACCTGCTGCAGATTATGATCATGATGGTTATTTGGATCTCTATTTGTGCCGGAATGGATTTAACACTTCTCCTCTTTTTAACGCGACACTCTATCGAAATGCAGGAGGATCAAATCACTGGCTCCACATCAAATTAATTGGCGGGATGCCACAATCAGGGAAAAGTAATCGAAGTGCAATAGGCGCCAGGGTTTATTCCTATACGGAAAATAAATTGCAGATGCGGCAGGTATTAGGAGGAACAAGTTTTTCAATGAATAGTCTTGAAGTGGAATTTGGGTTGGGCCAATATGAAAAAGTGGATAGTCTTGTGATTTTCTGGCCGGGAGGAAATACGCAGAGGATCTACAACATTCCGGTGGATACATTAATCGCTGTCGGAGAATTTAACGGTTCTCAATATTTTCGGCCATTTATTATTTCCGGAGAAGTTGTTTATTACATGCAAACAGAAAAAGTGCCCGATGTCAGAATGGTTATGAGCGGCGATGCTTCTGACAGTGTGGCAACCGACTCATTCGGATTGTACGATTTGTCCAACGTGCCGGGGGGAGTTAAAATTACTATCACTCCGAAGAAAAATTCTGGAGAGGATATTGGAAACAATGCCGTTACTGCCTGGGATGCATATTTGTCTGCATCCTATTCTGTGGGTTCGGATACACTTGGTTCCGATCAGATTTATGCAGCGGATGTGGATCAAAACAGCAAGGTGGAACTTTTTGATGCGGCCCTTATTGCGCGATATGCAGTCGGGTTGAATTCATCTCAAAATAATCATGCCGGACAGTGGCGATTTACGCCTTCGAGTCGTCAATATCCCGTTATGGTAACGGATTATTATGAACAAGACTTTACTGCTTTTATCCTTGGCGATGTCAGCGGCAACTGGAGCCCGAACGGGATGCTCTCCAAAACAGGAAATATTGAAGTGCCCTCCCGGTCGATTCCCCTTACGGCCGTAGCAGAGGAATTGGTTATACCGATTGTTGTGGAACAAGCAATCGATCTTTTTGCGGCAGATATTTGGCTGAGATATGATCCTCAAAAACTGCAAATACAAGATATTGTTCCAGCGGAAAAATTTGAGAATTTCAATCTTGTTTATAATGAATCTTCGTACGGATTGGTTAAAATCGCATTGTACGGCACACAGGCCGTTTTGCTGCCAGGTGAACTAATCTATATCATTATGAAGGTCAACGATTCGGAAATAAATGAAACTGAAATTCAGTGCGAGAAATTCCTGATCAACGAGATTGCCATGGAAATGGGAACCATTATTATCAGTACGGATGTAAAACGGCCCTCAACCAAAACAGTTTTGGAATACCGGCTGGATGAGAATTATCCCAATCCGTTCAATCCCAATACCCAAATTCAGTACACACTTAAAAAACCTGGAAATATTTCTTTAAAAATCTATGATATTCAGGGAAGACAAATTCGAACATTATTAGATGTATTTCAGGCAGAAGGGAGCCACACCATAGTTTGGGATGGTAAAAACGATAACAAGAGAGATGTTCCCAGCGGTGTTTATTTCTGCCGTCTCATTTCCGGATCATACACGCATACAATACGAATGATTAAAACGAAGTAGAAACGAAAACACATGATAAATAATTATTCCAGAATTTTACTGGGGGCAGTTGGCCCATTACAAAAAATAAAGTTGAAAGAGAAGATCCCGGATATTTTATTGGGTGATTTTCAGAAGATGCATTTTCTGGAAACGGAGTATATCGCCCTTTATTATCTGGATAAGACAGGATCAAGCCCAACTAATTCTTTCTGGATATCGCCGGACAAGGGATCAGGAATATTCTGGTTCGGGGAGATTTACGATTATCCGGGACTTGGAAACCTTCTTGGTGAAGAAAAATTTGCGCAGTCCTTGTTTCAGGAATATAAGAAAAAGGGCGCTGGTTTTTTTAAACAGCTCAATGGCGCATTTGTTTTACTCATCTGGGACGACGCGCTTAAAAGTGTTCTCCTGGCCCGGGATCAGTTCGGTATCGAACAACTGTTTATTTATCAAACCCAGGATGGTCTCTTCTTTGGATCAAAAATCGATCTTTTAACCGGCCTTGTTGACAATCCAGTGATCGAGCGGTCCGCAGTTCTGAAATATCTCACTTTTTGTTACAATCCCGGAGAACAAACATTTTACAGAGAAATCCGGAGAATCCGTCCCGCGCATATTTTGTCATGGAAAAGAGAGAAAAGCCGAATTGAAAATTACTGGCATCTAAATTTTAATGAGAAATTGAATGTATCCGAAACAGAGATTGGTGAAAAGATAAGGGAGCATCTTCAGACGGCTGTTAAAATACGATTGAGGCATTCCAAAAAAACAGGT
Source organism: uncultured bacterium (assembly GCA_964617625.1). Classification (GTDB taxonomy): domain Bacteria; phylum Zhuqueibacterota; class QNDG01; order QNDG01; family DSAB01; genus CAZTZL01. Next base: position 3,920 of record CAZTZL010000013.1, on the reverse strand, counting down.
GCATTTTTAAGCGGCGGACTGGATTCTTCGAGTATCGTTTCCCTATTGAGAAAGCAGCGTTCCGATACAATTGCAACATTTTCTTTCCGGTGTAAGGGGGAATCCTTCGACGAGTCGAATTATGCACAGATGGTTGCAGACGAATTTAATACCGAACATCGGCTCATCGACTACGGACCGGAAGATGTTTTTAAAATTGAAGAAATGGTCTCTTTGATGGATGAACCTTTTTGTGATGTCGGCATTAACATCGGGACTTATCTTCTGGCCCAGTCTGCAGGCGGAACGGCACAGGATCTTTTCACCGGTGACGGCGGCGATGAACTTTTCGCCGGGCATCCGGTTTATGTGGCGGATAAAACAGCGCGACTGTTTCGCTGGATTCCCTGGCCGGTCAAGCCGCTTCTCTTTTTCTGGGGGAGGCGATTGTCCGATTCCGAAAAGAAGAAAAACTGGAAAGTTAAAGTCAAGCGTTTTTCCGAAAGTTATTTCTATCCAGAAGAGCTGGGCACACATCGCTGGCGGGCTTATTATACTTCATCCGATATGGAGAAACTATCAAATCCAGGATTCGGATTTTCTGAATTAACAGGTTCTCCTTTTGAAGATGTGATCGGGATCAACCAGGAATGTTCACATTCCGATTTATTAAGCCGGTCTCTCTGTAGTGACTACCAGACCGTTGTTCAATTTTATTTACGGCGGATGGATCTGGTTCGTCATTTCGGAATGAGACCCAAATTCCCCATGCTGGACCCGAATGTTGTTTCATTATGTGCGAAAATTCCCCCGGATTTAAAAATCAAGGGATTCGGGGATACAAAATATATAGAAAGAATTGCTGTAGATCCGCTCCTTCCGTATGCAGTTGCTCACCGTAAGGACAAGCTTGGACACAGCATTCCGCTGAAAAACTGGATGAGAAACCATCCAAAAGTCAAAGAGTTTATGCTGGATGTGCTATCGGAATCACGGATTAAAAACAGAGGGTATTTCCGGCCGGATCGAGTCCGCTGCATGATCGAGGAACATCTGAGCAGCCGGAGAAACCATTCACACCGCTTGTGGGCGCTGATGGTTTTGGAGCTTTGGATGGAAAAACATCTCCGTTCGGTATAGTCTGATGTGCACGCCGATTGGACATGTTTTGGCAGGGACAGCCATTTATCGAGCAGGTTCAGTAAAAGGGATTCATTCTTACTGGTTCTTTTTTTTTATTTTGTTGTGCGCCAACCTTCCTGATGTGGATTTTCTGTTTGGGTTTGTAGAAGGGAACCCTAATTTGTACCATCACATGTGGACGCACAGCCTGACCTTTTGTGCCGGCGTTGGTGTGCTGACAGTACTGGGAAGCCGGTTATTTCATCGGCTTCATCCGTTCCGAATAGGTTTAATCGCATTCGGAGCGGTTCTATCACATCTTGTTCTGGATTATTTTACGGCAGATCAGAATACACCATTCGGGATAAAACTGTTTTGGCCGTTTACCGAGAATTATTATATTTCACCTGTCCCTGTTTTTCAGGATGTATACAGAGTTTCCGAGAGCAGGGGATTTTTAAAAAGCCTAATCTGCTGGCACAACGGAGTTACTCTGTTGATTGAAATCGCGATCATGGGTTCACTTTTGATGCTGATTTGTATCTTCACTCGAAAGAAAATTGTGGTTTGGAAAAGGTGAATCAAGAAACGAAAAACATTGCCGTCTCAGTGGTCATCCCTGTGTACAATGAAAGAGAGAACACACCAATTTTGTATGCAGATCTCAAGACTGTTCTGGATGGATTGAATCGTCGATACGAAATCCTTTTTATCGATGACGGTAGTACCGACGGGACAAGGGAAGTGCTAAGGAATTTATCAGAAAAAGATCAGTCGGTACGTTCGGTTTTGTTCCGCAGTAACTTTGGCCAGTCTGCAGCGATGGCGGCCGGTTTTCAAATCAGCCGGGGAGAAATTGTGATCAGCATGGACGGCGATCTTCAGAATGATCCGAAGGAGATCCCCCGTCTCATCGAAAAACTCAACGAGGGTTACGACGTCATCAGCGGCTGGAGAAAACAGCGCAAGGATAAATTTTTAGCGAGAAAGGTGCCCTCGTGGATTGCCAACCGGTTGATCTGTTCCGTAACCGATGTTAATTTACACGACACGGGTTGTTCACTTAAAGCCTATCGGAAAGAGGTCATAAAAAAAATTCGGCTTTACGGAGAACTCCACCGGTTTATTCCCGCATTGGCTAAAATCGAAGGAGCACGAATTTCAGAAGTGGCCGTGAACCATCTGCCGAGACGGTTTGGAAAATCGAAGTACAATCTGACGAGAACGTTTCGTGTGCTGATGGATCTTGGCAGTTTGAATCTGTTTCTAAAATATTTAAAGAATCCGCTCCGTTTCTTTGGAATGATCGGTGTCTGGTTTTTCGGATTGGGCATTGTCCTGACAGCCTGGGTTGTTTATCAAATTGGCTCGGATACAGTTCCGCTCTTGGATTTAAATGTGTTGATTACACTCGTTTTTCTGTTGTGGACAATGGGATTTCAGTCCCTGTTTCTGGGTTTGATTGCCATTTTAATTGTGAGAACGGGAAACCGAAAAGGGTGTACACTTTCACCTTCTTTGATTCAATGGGGTCATCATGGAAAATAGTATGAATCAACAATCTTCTCAATCTGTTAATGTGTCTGTCATTGTTTCTCTGTATAATTATGCAGAAAGTGCGAATGAACTGTATCAATCGATGAATGAAGTTTTAAGCAGTTTGAAGAAAACGTATGAAATTGTGATTATCGATGACGGCAGTACTGACTCGACTTATCAACAGCTTCAGAACATCACTTCAAAAGACAGCCGTATTCGTGTTATCAAAATGCGCTCCTCTTTCGGGGAGGCGTCCAATCTCGAAGCGGGATTGAATTATTCCAGCGGGGAAACAGTTGTTTATCTAAGCGGAAGGGTTCGGATCAATTTCCGTCAAATTCCTGATATGCTGAATGCCATCGAGACGGGTGACGATCTTGTGGTTGGCTGGCGATTTCCGAGAAGAGATGGTTTTCTTAATCGATTTACATCGGGATTGTTTAACTGGATAGTCGGAAGAATCACGAAGATCCGTTTGCACGATATCAACAGCAGCATCATTGTCACGCGAAGATCGGTCCTTGAAAATATTTCCTATTATGGGGATCTGTACAATTTTATCCCAATTATAGCCAGATGGCAGGGATACCGGGTCACGGAAATCAAAATCGAACAATTGTCAGGGTCATTCCGAAAATCAAAATATCCGCAGAAATATATACAGAGAATCCTGGATATCATCACTGTCATTTTTCTAATGCGATACTCAAAAAAGCCGATCCATTTTCTGGGATTTCTGGGAACAATTTTTGTAATCGCGGGGTTGGGAATCGAGATTTATCTTTTCATCTACCGTATTTTACAGATGGGTCCGATTGCGGGAAGACCACTTCTCATTCTGGGAGCCCTGCTTCTTGTGATCGGTATTCAGATGATTTCTATTGGCCTTTTGGGTGAAATGATTATCTTTACCCATGCAGGCGATATTAAGGATTACAACATAGAAAAGATTTTAAACCCATAATTATAAGGTATCAAAACGTGAAACTGATCATACAAATTCCGTGCTACAATGAAGAAAATGCTCTGCCGGTCACGCTCAAGCATCTTCCCAAGACATTAAAGGGGATTAACACGATCGAAGTTCTGATCGTGGATGACGGCAGCACCGACCGGACCGTAGAGGTGGCCAAGGAAGAGGGTGTCCACCATATCGTAAAAATGACCAACCACAAGGGGCTGGCAGAAGTATTTCTGAACGGCATGGATGCTTCGCTTCATTTGGGAGCTGATATTATTGTGAATACGGATGCGGACAATCAATACTTTGGCGAAGACAT